>CAZPNG010000115.1:0-11009 GCA_964587845.1 uncultured bacterium
ACAGGGCGAGTGAGCGCCACGTCACGGGCTGAGCCCCCGTCTCCTCGCGCTCTTCGACCGTCTGCGCGAGACTGGCCTCTTCGGCCCCGGAAGCCAGATGAGCCACCAAAACGGGGACGTGGCCCGCCAGGATCTTGTTGTCCTCATAGGAAATGTGCGGTTGGCCGTAGGAACGAATGTGCGCGGCCAGCGCGTAGGTGTCGTAGAAAAGCGCGCGTACCGGGTGGCGCAGCAACCGCAGCCGCTCGGCCATCTGGATGTGCTCCTGCTCGCTCATCGAATAGGTCGCCAAGTGGAACAAATAATCGAGATCGCCGTGGAGGGCTTCCAGCCCGCCAGCCCGCCAATACAGCCGCAGGCGGAACTCGACCCGCCGAAGGGGCTCCGGGTCACCCGCTTGCGCGAGCGCTTGATCGGGCACGCCGAAGGTCTTGCGCGAAACCGGCATCACGCCTGAAACAAACGGGTCGCCGTCCGCGAACAACGAGCGCAGAAAAAAGAAAATGATCCTGCGCTGCTCGGCGAGTGGGGTTTTCTTTAAGAACTCCGAGCCCGGCTTGAGATTCTGCTTCGCCCACGCCAGCCACGCATCCGGGGCCCCGGTGGCCTCCTGCACCGGCACCGCAGTTTTTCCATCGGCCTTGCGCTCCCGGCGCCGCTCGGCAGCCCAACGCTCTTCGCTGAAAATCCTTCGGATGAAAATGGGGAAGAGCAAGAAAATGCTCAAGAGGCCTGCAAGCATCGCGGCTCCTGCTGGATCGCCGGCCGCAAGGTTCCAGACGACAAATGCCATGCCGCCGCCGGCCGCAATCTGGAGTGGCAGACGAAAATACAACTCACGGATCTCGACCGCGTCTTGATGCTCCCGGTACTGTCCAAACTCTTTGAAGATGATGGGTGAAAAAATGAACCGCACAAACCCCAACCCCAAGGCAACCCCCATCAGGAAAACGGCTGGCAGCACAAGAATGGGAAGCGCACCGACCCAGCCCCAAAGGTTGAAGAGGTAAAGCGTCAAGGCCAGCAATCCTATGGGCAGTGCGGCGATGAAAGCAGACGTGTCCAAAATCGCCCGGTACTTGGCCATCGGAATCTTGAGCTGCTCCGCTTCGAATGGCCCAGTCTTCGCCGGCGCCGCGCGCGAGCCGGGAGCGGGGCCCTGCGGGCGGGTGCTATCCCCTGCGCCAGGCCCGCCGCGGTCCCTGAAAATGCGCGGAATCCACAACGCGGCGCTCGCATACACCACCAGCACGCCCATGGCTGCGCCAAAACCTCCTGGGAAGAACAGGGCCATGAAGAGAGAAACCATCACGAGCCGCTTAGCAGTCGAAGCGTAAAAATCCCGGATGATCGCGCTGTTCACTCTGAGCGTATTTCGCTTCTCGTCGTAGCTCCCCTTCTCTTCAAAAATGGGGCGCACGATGAATCCGATGAGGCCGGAGGCCAGAACCACGCCAAGCCCAAATGTTGTGACGGAGAAAAGCATCGGGCCATCGAAACGGCCGGGAGCGAGCGCGGACAAGAGCGACAGCCCCGCCGCCCAAGCCACGCCGAAGACGGAGGCCCCGAGAGCCAGCCTCTGGAGCTTATCCAGATTGATCGTAAGCATCTCATCGCCTCGAGGTCCCTCACTTTTGGCCGGAGATTGGCGCAATGGGGCGGGCTCCCCCGGCCCCAGCCTGCGAGCCGCGGGCCCAAGGCGCGTGCGCCGCCACGCAGCCAAATCAAAGCCCATCCAGTCCAGGGCCAGGGGCGGGCTGAAGCGGACTGTGACAGCCAGCTGCGAGGTGTCAAAGACGCGCTCGCCCTGCTGGGTGAGGGCTTGAACGTATTTGGCTTGCGTGTCGCGCTGCGTGAGGGTGGGTGTCACGACGGCGTGAGCGATCCCACGAGCGCGCAGGACGGCCGCCAGGGCGCGCGTGTGGAAGCCGCCGGTCACGGCCACGAGCTTCTCGCGCCCCGAACCCAGATGCGTGAGGATGGCCTGTGTCAACGCGCGGTCGCGCGCTCGAGCGAAGTCGTAAAATTGCAGCGCTGCGTCGAACGCAGAGGTTGCTTCGTCGGCCCATTGGGCCTCCTCGCAATGACTCCGACGGCAACGCTTTGTAAAACGCTTCAGCATCTGGGCAGGGCGAAGCGCGCTCGCGCGCCTTTTGACCGCCCGGAACTCCGGGGGCGTGAGCTTCAGGCTCAGCAGCTTCTCGGCGAGCCGCGCGTCGCGCTCGAGCGCGAGCCACCGGCGGGCGCCTTCCCGCTTCGCCCAGCGGTCTTCGATCCTGCGGGCGAGCGACTCAAGCTCGCGGCTCAACACGTCGGCCTGCAGTTCATTGGCTAGGAGCTGCGAGCGCGCGAAGAGAGAAAGGGTCGGATATCGGCTGTAGCTGAAGGCCGGATCGCGCGCCGAGTCATGCGTGCGCTCAAGCAACCAGCGCACGGCGCCGGGCTGGAGCGAGCCCGCCTTCGAGGCACCGGCGGCAAAGTTTGAGAACGCCTCGACGACCTCGGATGGCGCTCCCCTTTGCTTGAGAAGCGCTTCCACGCTCGCGCGCTCACTTGCCATGGCCCGCTGGTCGAGGGCCCGCAGGGCCTCTTGCGCTGCGTTCAGTTTGGCCAGCCGCACCAGCATGGGATACTCCACCTGGGCGCGCTCATCCGCCAGGTCAATCCCCAAGAGCCAGCGCGCTTCCCTCTTGACGGTCTTGAAGAAATCCGTCAACGCGGCTTTGTCCGCAAGAAAGCGCTCATGCGCGAGCGCGAAGGCGCGAAACACGGGGTCAAACCGGCGGGAGCGCTCGTGGAGCCCGGCCCTCAGACGGCGCAGGAAGGCCCCGGCCTCCTGACGCCGGCGCCATACGCGCAGGAAGGCTGCCTTGTTGCGCCGGTAAAGACTGGGCCGCTCCAAGCCGTAGCCGCGGGCCGTGCCGGCCGCCTCATAGAGAAACATCTCGGGGCCGGAGAGTTCACCCTGCCGCAGAAGAGACTCCCCCAGCGCCACGTTACGGGCGCGTTCAGAAAAGACATCCAGAAGGGCCGGGTCTAGCTTGCCGGCGCCGCCCTCCAGAAGCACTGTCTGGAACCCCCGGCCGGACAGGTGATGCAGGATGGCGCGGATCTTCTCCTGGGCCTCCCGGTGGGCATGGGCATCCTGGACAAGAACCACAAAGCCGCTCCCCTGGGTGGAAGCGGACTCGACATGGGCCAATTCCTTGGGAAACTCGACAAACTCAGGATTGACGCGGGGATAAGGGAGCGAAGAGTGAAAAGCCGTGCGCAGGGACTCCGAGGCCTCGGCGGGCAGGGTCTGGGTGACACAGACAGCAAGCGCCGTCAGGAGAGAAATCCCCCTCAGTGGCAAACCGATCTTCCTAAACATTTTACGAGAGGCTCGTGGAACCTTTTAAGGGTCGCTTAAAAAGCTCGGTTAAAACCTACCACGTGCACGGCGGGGTGTCAAAAAAGGCGGCCAGATCATGGGATTCCAGAGGATCCACCCGAACAAAAGGGGGGCTTCCGGTGTTCGGCAAGCGGCAAGCGGGTGAGGAGTCGGGGACGGAGGTGCTATAAGCCTTTACCGGGCAAGAGGTTGCCGGTGACTGTCACTGTGGATATGTTGGCGGAGGTGGATGCGGTGGACGAGCCAGGTTCCAAACATGGCGCCCAGGGAGTCGGCCAGAAAATCCAGGGGATCGGGCTGGCGAGTGGGATTGGTGATCTGGTGGACCTCATCGGATGCTGCGTAGAGAATGCTGAACACAATGGCGCAGACAAAGGGGTGCTTCTTGGCGATCTTCCACGGCAGGGTGGCGAAGGCCCGCAGCGTCAGGACCGGAAGCGGGATGTACTCCATGAAATGCAGCACCTTGTCGAACCATGCAAACGGCATGGGAACCACGCCGCCGGGAAGCTCCGAGAGCGAGAAAATAACGCCCAGGTACAGGACCCAGAGAGCCCACGCCGTATAGGGATGCACAGCAATCACGTTTTCTTGTCTCCCTTGGGCGCGCTGTCCTTGGGGCCGTCCTTCGGCACCTCGGCGGACTTCGGCGCCTCGGCGGGCTTGGACTCCTTCTCCTTCTCCTTCTCCTTCTCGCCTCCTGCGTCCGGGCTCCCGCTCTTGCGCTTGTAGTCCGTCTCGTAGAAACCGCTGCCCTTGAAAATGATCCCCCCGCCGGAGCCGACCTTGCGGCGCACCGCGCCCTTGCACTTGGGGCAGTGCCTTAACGGCGCCGCGGTCATGGACTGAAACGCCTCAAAGCCGTGCCCGCATTTCTTGCACACGTACTCGTAGGTCGGCACTAGAAGAAAAGGCCTTTCTTTTGGGGGCGGACCTCTTCGCCGCGCGCCTTGGCCCACTCCTCCAGAATCTTTTGTTCGCGCTCCGAGAGACTAGTCGGAATCTTGACGTTCGCCTTCACGATCAGGTCGCCCCGGCCGTAGCCCCCGATTGACGGCACGCCCAGCCCCTTCAATCGAAAGAGCTTTCCCGGCTGGGTGCCCGGCGGGATCTTGAGCTTGGCCTTGCCGTTCAAGGTCGGCACGTCGATCTCGTCGCCCAGGACCGCCTGCAGGACCGAGAGCTCCGACTCCACGTAAAGATCATTCCCGTTTCGATGAAGCTCGTGGTGCGGCCGCACGCTCACGAGGACGTAGAGATTCCCCCGCGGGCCCTCCAAGCTGCTGTGCTCGCCCTCGCCGGAGACTTTGAGCCGCATGCCGGAATCCACGCCGGCCGGGATGCGCACGTCGAGCTTGCGCTTTTTTTTGACAAACCCCTCGCCGCGGCAGGCGGGACAGGGCTTGGTGACCACCATTCCCTCTCCCCGGCAGGCGGAGCAGGTCTGATGGATGGAGAAAAAACCCTGGGTCAGGCGCACGCGGCCCGCGCCCCGACACTGGGAACACTCCTGCGGCCTGGACCCGGGCGCCGCGCGGCTGCCGCCACAAGCGTCGCAGGGCTCGCGGCGGGTGAGCTGCAAAGACTTGCTGACCCCTTCGGCCACCTCTTCCAGGGTGACCTCGATTTCGACCTGAAGGTCCACGCCCCGGTGGGCGCTGCGGCCGCCCCGCCCGGGGCCGGGCCCCAGCCCGAAGAAGTCCTCAAAGAGGCTTCCGAAGATGTCGCCGAAGTCGGAGAAGACGTCCTCGGAGCCGCCGAAACCCTCAAAGCCGCGGCCGCCCAGCGAGTGGCCGAACGTGTCGTACTGCCGGCGCTTCTCGGCGTCAGCCAGCACGGCGTACGCCTCAGCGGCTTCCTTGAATTTCTCCTCCGCCTCCTTGTTGCCGGGATTTCGGTCGGGATGGTGCTTGAGCGCAAGCTTGCGGTAGGCCTTCTTGATGTCGACGGCCGCGGCGTCGCGGGACACGCCGAGCACCTCGTAGTAATCCCGCTTGTGCTGCGGCACGGTTAAGGCCCGCCCTTGCTCACGATCACGCGCGCCGGCTTCAGGAGCTTGCCGTGCATGCGGTAGCCGGCCTCCACGACGTCCATGATGTGATCGGCGGCAATGTCCCGGGACTCCGCATGCGCCAGCGCCTCATGCACGTGGGGATCGAACGGGGCGCCGATCTCGGCGCTCACCTGCTCAACGCCGTTTCGCGCCAGGAGATCGGAGACCTGTTTGACCGTGAGCTCCACGCCAGACAACAGGGCGTCTTTCTCGCTGCGCTCGAAGCGCCCATGCTCCAGGGCCCGGCTCAGGTTGTCCACGATGGGCAACAGGTCCGTGAGGATTCTCTCGGCGGCAAAGCGGGCCATCTCCTCGGCGTCGCGCGCGAGGCGCTTCTTGGCGTTTTCAAAATCTGCGGCACGGCGCAGGAGCGTGTCCTTGACCTGCTCGAACTCTTCGGCTTTCTTGCGAAGTGCGTCCATCTCGCCCCTGAGCTTGGCCATGTCCACAGCCTCCGGCGCAGGGCTGGCCTGCGGCTCGGCCGGCGGCGCAGCGGCATCCGGGGGTTGGGGCTTGGAGGGTGAATCCGGCTCGGCGGGTTTTTTATTGAACACGGGCGCGGCTACCCTAGAGCGAAAAGCTTTGCCAGCCGTTTGGAGACGTAGTCGACGAGCGGCACCATGAAGGCGTAGCGCATGCGCCGGGGGCCGAGGACGGCGACGCGGCCGAACGCGCCCTCGCCGAAGGTATAGTCGGCCATGATGAGCGAGCAGTCCCGCATGCCGGTGGCCTCGTTCTCGGAGCCGATGTGCACCGTGACACCCCCGCCATGCCCCGCCATCAGGGGGACCAGCGCCTCGTTCTGCTCGAGGACGCGCACCAGGTGCCTGGATTTTTCAGCGCTCGCGAACTCCGGCTGCTCGAGCACCGCAGAGGCCCCTTCGAGGGCCACCCGGTGCGTACGCATCACCTCCAGACCGTCGTGAACCACTTGGTGCGCAACTCTCCGGTAGGTCTTCAGGGCGTGAGCTTCGTCCTCCAGCACCCTTGCCACCCGCAGCGCCAGCTCGTGGAACGGCACGCCCGAGAACTCACGGTTCAGGAAGTTTGCAGCCGACACGAGGTCTGCGGGGCTGAGGGGAAACGCGAGGTCCAGCACGCAATCCTTCACAAACCCGCTCGTCGAGACCCAAATGATCAGCACCCGGCCCGCGTCGAGCGCCACGAGATTCACCTGCTTGAACCGGAATTGAGACAGGGCGGGCACAAACACGAGCCCGGCCTGGTCGGTCAGGGTGGACAGGAGCCGCGCCACCGTGTGCAGCAGTTCATCGAGACTCTGCGTCTCTCTTCGGAACACCTGCTCGACTTCGGCCGCCACGGCTTGCGAAAGCGCCATGCGCGTCATGAGGTGGTCGACAAAATAACGGTAGCCGGAGTCGGTCGGCATCCGGCCCGCGGAGGTGTGCGGCTGCTCGATCAAGCCGTACGATTCCAGCTCCCCCAGCTCGCTGCGAATCGTGGCCGGCGAGCAGTGCGCCGCCGAGTGCGCCGCGATCCAGGCGGAGCTCACCGGCTCGGCGGTATCAATGAAAGCCCGTACGAGGGCTTCCAGAACGGCGTCTTTTCGTTCATCGAGTCTTTTCATGGATGATCTCTGCAACGGAATTAGCAGTCTGCCGGCTTGACTGCTAAACCGGTATGATACCAGAAAACCGTCCCCCGGGGAATAGGGGCTCTTAGACGCCGACCAGCTTGGAGGTGAGTAGCTCTCGAATGGAGACCTTGTCTTGGCGCAGCCCTTCGATCAGGTCGGTGGAGATGGAGATCGCCTCCTCACTCAGCGGCAGGGACAAGTCCAGGCCCTTGAAGCCGTCAAAGCGGTAGCTGCGCATCACGCGCGCGAACTCTTTCAAGAGCAAGCCCAGAAGATACTGCAGGTCGTCGTCCGCGCGCACGTCTGAGGCCGTGCGAAAGATGGTGCGCTTGGGCAGAACGCGCACCGACAGACGGAAGCGCGAGGCGTCCGTGTCGTACATGCACTCCGCGCGGGCCTGATGGAATGTGTTGTAAACCCGCTCGTCGGCGTTCAGGAGCGCCTGCATGCGCCGGGTGAGCTGATTCGCGAGAAACTCCGGCAACTTCACGTCTTCCACCGTAAAGTCTTCCATCCAGTTGTCAATCGAGCGGTACAGGCTCACGGCCTCGGGGAAGAGAATCTTCTCAACTTCCCCCTGGTCGTTCACGAAGTAGAAGGGGATGACGCGCACGATGCGGCTCGGCTGCCCGCGCGAGCGCTCGAGCAGGAACATGTACTCGGCCTCAAAACCGGAGGGCAGCAGGAACTTGTAGGACTCATAACCGGCCTTCGGCTCGTAGGTGCCCTTCGCCTTGAGGTACACCACAATCTCGCCGCGCGAGAGGCTGGTGGACTTGATGTCGGAGATCTGGTAGATCAGGTCTTTCTTGAAATTGGACTCGATCACCTCGGAATAAAACAAGGGCGAGTTGAGTTTCGCCTCCTCGGCAGAAGAAAAAGACTTGGCCAGGAGCGCGCTGGGGTCGTCCAGGCCCAGGGCATTGAAGAGCGTGACCACCGGCTTCTTCCAAATCACGCCGCGGTTCAAGCTGAAATCGGTGTGCAGCCGCTTGAAAAACTCCCCGCGCGAGATGTCCCAGAAACGCACGCGCTTGAGGTCGTCCACGTAGCCGACGCGCGTGATCTGCAGGCCCGTGAGCTCGGTGTCGGTGGCCGTGATGACGTAAAAATTGATCTTCTTGTCCGTGCTCAGGATCACGCGCGAGGTGGAAAAGAACACGTTGTCGATCTTCTCCAGGGCGTCGGGGTGGAGCTGCATGAGGCTCTCCAAGTCCTGGATCTCGGCGCCATCGCGAAGAAGCCGCTCGAAATCCGCCGAGAAAAGCTTGCGCAACGGAAGGTGCACGCCCAGGGTCTCGCCCTTGATGACGACGTGCACGTCATCAATGCCGTACTCCTCGTGGCAGATGCGCTTCAAGCCCTCGATCAACCGCTGCTCGGGATAGGTGGGCTGGCAGCCGCCCGCCAGCACAGCCGCCAAGATCAAAAATCCGCCGAGTCGGTTCACAGCACACTCCAAAAGCAAAAAACCGATCGCTTCAGCGATCGGTTTCCTCGGGACTTCATGGATCGTCCCCCGCCGGTCAGCTTCCCGGTGTTCCCGCAGCCAGGCCCGGTCCCACGATTCTCGGGTTCGGCTTGCCGTACTCGGTGAAAATCGCCTCGATCTCGTCGTACTCCAGCTCGTCGCGCGTCACCAGCTCATGCGCAAAACGATCCAGCAGCGGCGCCTCCCGCTTGAGAAGCTCGTCCACTTCGTGGATGGAGTCCTGAAGAAGCTTGTTGGTGTCGTAGTTGAGCTTGGCCTTCACCTCGTCGGAAAGCTCGTGCTCCGGCACCGCTGTGAAGTCGCCCACCAGGCCCGAGGGCCCCATGCCGAGCACCCACACCATGCCGTGGGCGATCTGCATGGCCTTGCGGAAGTCGTCCGAAACGCCACTCGTGGTCACGCCGTATTTGACCCGCTCCGCCACGTATCCCGCGAGACACACCTTGATGTTCGCCATCATCTGATCGCGGCTTTGGTTGAACAATTCCTCACGCGGCTGGCGGTGCACCACGCCCAGGGATTGGCGCCTGGGAATCACCGAGGCCTTGAACACGTCGTCGGTGGGGTGCAGCAGGTAGGTGACGATGAGGTGGCCGCTTTCGTGATAGGCGGTCATCTCCTTCTCGCGCGGCGTCATCCGGATGTTGGTCTTGAAACCCAGCTCGATGCGCTCGATGGCCTCCGTGATCTCCTTGTAAGACACGATATCCTTCTTGTTGCGGATGGCGAGCAGGGCCGACTCCTTCACCACGGCCTCGATCTCGGCCGGTGAATAGTGCACGCTCTTGCGCGCGAGCACGCCAGTGTCAATGCCCGCTTCGTGCTTCACCTTGCTCAGGTAGTAATCGAAGAGCTTCTGGCGGCCCTCGAGATTGGGGCGCATGATGTAAACCTTGCGGTCAAAGCGGCCCGGACGCAAGAGCGCCGGGTCGAGCGTGTCTTCGGGGACATTGGTGGCGCCGATGATGACGACGTTTTCCTCCCGCGCGCCCAGCCCGTCCATTTCCACGAGCAGCTGGTTCTGCGTGGAGTTGGTTTCGGTGTTGCCCCACTGGTTGTACGTGCGGTTCTTGCCCATGGCGTCGAGCTCGTCAATGAACACGATGCAGCCGCCGAACCCGTAGGCCAGCGAGCGCGCCCTCTTGAAAAGCTGGCGCACGCGCGAGGCGCCCACGCCCACGAAAATCTCCACGAACTCCGAAGCCGACATCGAGATGAACGGCAGGCCGGCCTCCGTGGCAATGGCTTTGGCGAGGTAGGTCTTGCCGCAGCCCGGCGGCCCGATCATGAGGATGCCCTTGAGGATCTTGCCGCCCACCTGCTGCAGGCGCACGTGGTCCTTGATGAGCTGCACGACCTCCCACGACTCTTCCTTGGCGGCGTCGATGCCGATCACATCGCTGAAGCGGATGTTGACGTCGCGGCCCTGGATCTCCTTTTTATCGGTCTTGGTGAAACCGCCGCGCAAGACCACCAGGTACATGTACGTGAAGACGATGGCGTGAATGCCGCCGATCAGGATCGTAACGGGAAGCTGCGCCAGGGTAATCTGGCGGTAAAAGGACTCGAGCGACCAGAGGCCCCAGACGGAAAGCGCGACCAGCAGGAGGACGGCGAAGGCGATTAGAAGTTTCATCCGGTACTCCAGCCAGTGCATCCGGAGCCGCCGGTAATAGGTGCTCATCTCTCTTAGGTCCTTTTATCCATGAGGCGAACGACGAGGACTGTAGCAAAAGGCTACAGAAACCAATTTGTGAACCACCTCATTTAACTATACCGTTCGTGCTTGGTATTGTCAAGGAAACCGGTCGCCGCTTGCCACCTAGCCCCGCACGGCGATCACTCAGCATCTTCACTATCGGCCAGGGCTTGCAAAGCTTGATCGTCTGGGCCTTCGGCCACGCCTTCAACCGCTCCGGGATCAGCCACATCATCAAAGGACTCCGCCCACCAATCGGGATCGAGCAGGTCTTCTTCGAGAAACTCGTCTTCTTTCCGGGCAGGAGCCGTGCCAAGTTCGACGCCGCCCTCCTGCTCGCCGGCTTTCAGGCGCACCTTGCCGGTCTTCTCTTCAGGGCCGATGGCCGCCTTGCTGAAGAACTGGTCCGCGGGGCCCAAGGGGTAAGTCGGAAGAGCGGGCCGCGTCTCCACGGGTTTTTCATACCACTGCTTCGGCTTTTCTTTTCCCTTGGGAGCGGGATCGGGTTCCTCCACGGGCGTCCCCTCGCCTTTTTCCTGCCCTGAGAATTCCGGAGCTTTGCGGTCGCCCTCAATCAAGTCATCGATGGGATGCTGCTCGAGCTCCACCGCGCACACCCTGGGCCCTGCGAGCAAGATCGCACAAAACATAGCTGCAACGACCCAAAACGCGCGCCGCGCACCCATCCCTTAAACTCTACCACTCTGACGGCCGGGCAACAAGCCGGGGCACTCGAGCAGACTCGCTTCTCGGGGACGCTCGGCACCGTCTGTC
>CAZPNG010000116.1:0-18259 GCA_964587845.1 uncultured bacterium
AAGACTATAGCAAACTCCCCGCCTTCGCGCGAGCCCGCCCCACCGACCGGTCAAAGAATCTCAGAACCCAAACAATGCCCAGCGCCTCCCAGATGATGCGCTTGGATATCTTGGAGCCGCCCCGGGTGCGGTCCGTGAAGACAATGGGGATTTCCACCAGCTTGAAGCCAAGCCGCCGCGCGCGATATTTCATCTCAATCTGGAAGGCGTATCCATCCGACTTGACGCAATCGAGATCGATGGCTTCCAGCACGCGGCGCCGGTAGCCGTTAAAGCCGCCGGTGAGGTCCCGCACCGGCACGCCCAGCACGAGGCGGGCGTAAAGCGAGGCGGCGCGGCTGAGCCACAGGCGCCACAACGGCCAATGCAGCGTGCGGCCGCCCGGGATCCATCGGCTGCCGGACACCAGGTCGCACGATTCAAGTTGCTTCACCATTTCCTGCAAGTACCGCGGCCGGTGGGACAAATCGGCGTCCATCTGAATCAACGCATCATACCCGTTGGCGAGGCCGAACCTGAAGCCCGCGAGGTACGCCGGTCCGATGCCCTGCTTCTGCCGGCGGTGCAGCACCTTCACCCTTGGGGAGGCCTGCGCCAGGGCTCGAGCGAGCCGGCCTGTGCCGTCCGGAGAATTATCGTCCACGATCAGTACGTCCAGCGCTTCGGGTAACCGAAGCACGCGCGAGACGAGGCGCTCGATGTTTTCCCTCTCGTTGTAGGTGGGGATCACGACGAGGGTTTTCACCTCGGCCGCCTCACGTCAAAAGCCATGAACGTGTCCTGGGGGCTCGAGAGCTCCCGGTAGCGTTTCTTAAGATACTCCAGGAACTCCGGCAGGGCCTCAAGCTCCCTGCGGTCGGAGGCCATGAAGATGTCAGCCCCCTGCTTGCGCAGGTACTCCAGCCATCCGGAGGGCGTTTCGAACGCTGCGTTACGTTCCTGCCAGGCCTCCTCGCTCAGGTTCTGGAGGCCGGGAGAGCTCCAGTACGGAGAGATTTCGCGCCTGGACTTAAGCGAGCACGGCCACCCCAGGCGGTCGGCGTAATACAACGTCAGCATGACACCCCGGTAGCCGTCCACGACAAGATCCCGCGACGTGGTTTGCGCCTTCAAGAACTCCGCCGCCTTCAAGACACTCCGCTCCGAGGGATCATGCTTGTAGATGGGGCCGATGACCCTGACCAAACTGAAGGCACAGAAGACTGCCGCCGCAAGCGCTGCGCTGAGCCACCGTTTGCGGACCGGCTCACCCTCCCGCGCGCCGGGTCCCCACAGGAGTCCTTCCGCAGCGGCGGCAATCAGCATCGCGCCGGCCGGCAGGAGCGGGAACGCGTAAAAGGAATGATCGAAGATTTTCACGGGCGCCAGAACGAACAGGGCCGCGACGGAGCCGACCCACAAGCGCGCGAAAGCCAGGTCCCGATTCGCCACCCAGACGACTGAAGCGGCCAGGAAGGTAAACCCGATGGGATTGAAGTACAGGTTTACCGCGTCGTCCAGAAGCCGCTTGTAGAACTCAGGCGACCCGAGCAACGGGTGCGGAAACGTCTTGCCGATCGCGTACTGAATGAACGGGTGCGTGTAGACATCCGTGCGCGTCTGGGCGAGATGGTAGACAAAACCGAGCCACAAGGCCGGTACGGCCACGGCCATCGTTGTGAACAAGGCCATCCAACGAACCCGCTGAGAAAGGACGCGCGAGCGCGTCCAGAGAAACGCCAGAAGGCCGGGCAGAGCGAACAGGAAATGATGGCGACTCACGACCGCAAGAGACAAGGCCAGCCCTGCGGAGGCGACCGTCCAGGCGTTCGCCTCAAGAGTGAGGAGAAAGAAGGACGCCACGAGAAGAAGTCCGGCCACCGCTTCATTCTGAAAACTCTGGCCGTAAATGAGCACGAGGGGCGAAGCGGCGTAGACGGCGGCCGCCAGGAGCGCCCGGCGAGGGCCGGCGGCCGGGGAACCCGCCGAACGCGGGTCGGCCGCCAAGTCCCCGGAGGTCGAGAGACCGGAGGTGGGGGCGCCGGCGGCCGGGGAACCCGCCGAAAGCGGGTCGGCCGCCAAGTCCCCGGAGGTCGAGAGACCGGAGGTGGGGGCGCCGGCGAGTCTGCGCACAGCCGCGTACAAAAGAAGCGTGGCTGCCTGCGTGGAGAGGACGGCCTGAAGCCGTCCCCACAGGTCGATCGAGCCGCCGAGGAGCCGGTGCCCGAGCGCCGCCAAGAGGGATGCGATCGGATAGTTCACCAGGTGCAGAGAGGGACTCCCGTCCAGCACATAGAAGAGCTTCGGATACAGCAGGTGACTGAAGTTCTCCCAGACCATGAACTTCGCCATCATGCCCATGAGCACCTGATAGCTTGAAAAATGGCCGAAGAGAGGGCGCTCGCGGAAGGGAAACTGCACGAGTACGCTCCCCAGCACGATGAGGCACAGGAAAGGCCATGCCCGGTCGGCCTGGGGCCGAGCGCCGGAACGCTTCTCAGATTGGGCTTCGAGCACGCGCGCCATGGGGTGGACAGCCCACGTGGGGCTGTGGGGGTGCAGTTTACCCGCATTTCCAGGCCCCAGCAACTCACTTTTGGAGCATCTCTCCAGCGAAAGGTACCTGGTACCTTTTGAACTTGAGTTCGTTGACACGTTCGCGAGGCGCCTCGTATAATGCCGAACCTTCATGAAAACATCCGTACGCCCCCGGGGAGGCGCGCTTCTGGAAAACCGCCCCTCCACGACCGCCCGCCGAGCCGCCTGGCGCGAGCACCTGCTCGGCTGCGCGGCCATCACCGCGCTCGTCTTCTTATTCTATCCCGGGCTGTTCGTAGCCCGTGTGGCGGCATTGTCCGGCGACCACTGGGAACAGCACTACCCCTGGATGGTTTTGCTGGCCCGGGCCCTTCAACAGGGCACTCTTCCCTTTTGGACCTCTTTCATCCACTGCGGCTATCCCCTCGCGGCCGAGGGGCAAATCGGCGCCTTCTACCCGCCCAACCTCCTCCTCTGCGCGCTCTTGCCGATTCGGTGGGCCTATTCGTACTCGAGTGTGGTGCACTTTGTCCTTTCGGGCATCGGAACTTATACGTACGCGCGCCGCATGGGGCTTTCACTTTTGCCTGCGGTGACGGGCGCCGCCATCTTTCTCTTCGGGGCCGCCTGTGGAGGCGCCTACTACAACATCACCTCGCTGAAGACGATCGCGTGGTTCCCCTGGTCGCTGGCAGCGTTTGAGAGCTTCCGCCTCGACGGACGCCCCAGGTGGATCGCCGCTCTGGCGTTCCTGCTCGCGCTCACACTCACGGCCGGCTATCTGCAAATTGCAATCTTCTCGCTGGCCATTTTTCTGGCCGCTTGCTTGTCGCGAATTTTCCTGTTTCCCGAGAATCCAACGTCGGCCGTAAGCCGTGCCACGCAGTCCATCGGCCTGGCCGTAGCCCTGGCAGGTGCGTTCGCCCTGGCGCTGCCGCAACTCGCGCTCACCTGGCAATTGGCTCTGCTGTCCAACCGACCCCACCTGTCGGAATCCTACGCGTACGTGGGATCCCTCGCTCCCATTGCCGCGCTCACGACCCTTTTTCCACACTGGCAGGGATTCTTGCGGGGAAACTGCCTCTACAGCGGCTCTTTCGCCATCTTCCTCGCCTGCTGCGCCCTTTTTTCGCGCGACGAGCGCACGCAAGCGCTGCGGCGAACCTGGGCGCTAGTCGGGCTGCTGGCGTTCGCGCTGGCGCTCGGCGCCTGGAGCCCGCTTTACATTGCTCTCGTGAAACTCACCCGATTTTACGCGTTCCGTGTGCCCGCCAAGTTTCTAGTCTTCGTGTGCTTCGCTCTCGCCCTGTGGGCCGCCGCAGGGCTCGAGGTGTTGCTCCAAGAGAAAGCGCCTCGCGAGAACATTCGCCGGGCGGCAAGATGCTTTGCGGGAATGGCCTCGGCTGCCGCCGGAAGTTTTGCCGCCGCCTGGGCGGCTGTGACGCTGCTCGGTCCGGCCACCACCCGGGCCGGCGAGTGGTTTATCAGTCGCTTCATTCACGGCCGGGAGGGCCACCCTCTCACGCTTGCGGACTACAGCCACAAACTCACGCTCTTCCTGGACGGCGTGCGCGAGATTGTCGGGCCGGCGCACCCGTGGACCCTCTTGAGTCTCTCGTTTCTGGCGGCAAGCGTGGTGTTGGCCTTTGCGCTTGCCCGCGCCGGGGAGCGGCGCCGCTGGATCGCCGCCGCCCTCGCTTTCCTCGCCTTTGATCTCTACGGGTACGCTTCACTCGACTTTCGCCGTGACCTTGGCTCCTACAGCACGCTGCCTGCTCCGAGCGCCGTGCTCGATCGCCTCAGGGCCGAGCGGGAGGCACGCCGCGTGGTGCGCGTTCACGGCGTGCGGCGGATCGACGAGCCCCTGCCGATGACCCCCTCAGCCAACCTGCTTGAAAACATTCCCGACATCGGGGCCTACTCGCCCCTCGTTCTTCGGCGATATTTTCAAACCTTCGGACAATTTGGAAACGTCAACGATTCCTCGACCGCCGCGCGCCCTTCCCCGGAGTTTGTCACGGCCCGGCTGCCCCTTCTGTCTTTTGTCGGCGTCTCCCATCTTTTGAGCACCACCCCGCTCCAACACCGCGACCTCGCTCAACTCACCCAGGACGGTCCCACGGGACCCTTCCTCTATGAAAACCGCGGGCCGCATGCCGTGGCGCACGTGGTCTCCAAGCTCGAGGCCGTAGATTCGTGGGAGATGCTGAAGGAGAAGCTCCTTCGGCCGGGCTTCGATCCATGGGAGGTCGCCCTTCTGGAACGCTCCGAATGGGAGCGCCTTGCTCAGCCAACAAGCGGAAGTCCCTCGTTGCGCAAGGCCGGCATTCTGGCCCTCGAGAAGGCCAGCCACGAGGCGTGGCAGGTCGACGTGTCGGGCCCGGGGCTTTTCGTGGTGAGCGAGACGGCGTATCCCGGATGGACCGTGACGGTGAACGGCGAGCCTGCTCGGGTGATCTCAGCCTACGGGATGTTCCAGTCGGTGTGGCTGCGCAGCGCGGGAAGCTGGCGGGTCGAGTTCCGCTATCAGCCTTTTAGGGACGGGTGGAAGGGTCTTTTCCCGAAGGGCCCGCTCGGCGAAAGCGCCGCTTGAACCGGTCGAGCGACTCGAGCAGACGGCTCGCGAAGCGATCGTCCAATCCCAGAAGGCGCTTCACACGGTCGTAGGCGTGCAGGACGGCCATGTCGAGCGCCATCCACAGGCGCTTGGCCCCGTCCTGGGGGCGCGACTGATAGTGGGTCGAGCGCGTCTCGAAGCCGCGCCCGGCTTTCGTGAAATAGTACAACGCGATAGATCTTCGCGAGCGGTCCGCGGGGCACGCGAGCGGCTCGGGGTGGCCGTGGTAAGCCCGCGCGCTCGTGTTAAAGATCACCGCCCGGTTAAAGACCGGCGAGACCCGTTCGACGCAGCGCTTCATGCCGGCGTCCCAAAGCTCCAGGTCGCCCCCAAAGTCCGCCTCCCAGTCCTTGTTGAGGTAAACCAGGAGGTTGATGCGCCGCTCCCAATCCCGATGATGAGGGTGCGCCGTGAAATCCGCATGGATGTTTAGATACCCGCCCGGCTGCGTCCAGTGCAGGCCCCCGCCCTCCAGACTATTGTCCGCAAAGAGCCCCTCGATCCCTGTCAACTCTCCGAGGAACCGGACAAATCGCGGCGAGTTGAGCTCCTCCAGGAGCGCCCGCGTCACAGGGCCAAAGGCGGCCCAGTCATTCAGGCCGCGCTTCTTCTCATTGACGTGCAGGTAGTGAATCCACTTTCCCCCGGCTTCCTGCGGAAACTCTGCCAGGACTCCGTCCGCAGCCTCCAACGGCAAAAACTGATCCAAGACAACATGAGGGAAGGGCTCCGCCGCGCCGTAGCGCGCGCGCAAGGAGCCGAGCTCGCTCTCCCAGCGCTCATAGGCAAAACGCTTTTGCGTTGTTTTCGGAGGAGAAACGGTCATGGCGCTTTCCTCCCCGTGGCCGAGGACGGTTCCGATAGGTTCCACACGGCCTTCCACCCCAGCTTCATGCCGCCCACTTGGGGCAGGAGGTCGAAGCCCGCCGTGGCCGGGTTCTTGACGGTGAATCCCAGGGAGCTCGTGAAGTACGGCCCGCTCAAGATCTTGATCCCCAAGCCCGTGCCGGCCCCCACCAATCCCGGGGGCTCCACGCCCAGAGTCTTGCGCCACCAGGATTCCGAGAAGAACAGGGACGCGATCTCCGTGTGCATGGCTTCGTGAGTGTAAAAGGCGCAGCCGTCTGAAAGGTGCGGCCAGAGATAGCGCACGCACGTTTCCAGGGAACTGCGCAAGTCCACATCGACCCACGCCTGAACGCAGGGCTCGTCAAAGGACGGCAGCGTCTCATCAAAGAATCCCTGCCGGAACTCGCAAACCTCCAAGCGCCCGAACCGGCGAATGTTCTCGCGTACCTCCCCAAGCGAGCCGCACCAGGCCCCTTTGTCGTAGCTGTGCTTCTCGCGCACGGCCAGCAACGTGTGCACCCGATCACCGGTCCCCGGATTGGGCAGCCCTTGAAAGGAGTCGAAGATCACAAGCCGCCGCCCCGCGAGAGCACACACGAGCGAGAGGTTCGCGGCGCTCACCCCCTTGTAGGTCCCGCACTCGACCACGACGCCTTCCAAGGATTTCGGCACATTCAGGAGCGAGGTCGCCATCACGACGTGCTCGATGAAACTCGAACCCGAGGGGATGGCGGCATTATTGCGGACCATTTTGACGACGAGAGCAACCTTTCGACAGAAGCCAATTTTGTACTCAAGCCCGGTTCGGCGCGCAAAGAAGGGTCCCAGAAAGACCGGCAAACTCAGGAGTTGCAGGAAGATGCGGTAGAGCTTCAAGCGGCCCCGTTCAATGACTGGAAGACCCATCCTGGACACGACTTGCGAATTATCATATAATGAGGTTTTCTTGACGATCCGGACCCCCGGTACATATACCATAAGCCGTTCTGAGAAACAAGGCTGGCCGCGAGCGTTTCGTTTTCTTATTCCTCTGTACCTCTCTACGAGAAGCGGTTTCATAAGTCATCCTGAGGCCCGCAGGGCCGAAGGATCTCTCAGAGATCCTTCGGGCGAGAAGAGATGCCCTCAGGATGACAGGGCTTATGAAACCGCTTCGAGAACCTTAGGAAGGGCGCTCCATGATTCTCGGCAAGAAACTCATCGTCGCAATGCCCGCCTATAACGCGGAGAAGACGCTCGCGCAGACGGTGGCCGAGGTGCCGCGCGATATCGTGGACGAGATCATCCTGGTCGACGACGCGAGCCAGGACCGTACCGTGGAGATGGCCCACGATTTGGGAATCGACGTCGTCGTGCGCCACCCCGCGAACCTGGGCTATGGCGCCAATCAGAAGACCTGCTACCGGGAGTCCCTCAAAAACGGCGCCGACATCGTCCTCCTGCTTCACCCCGACTATCAATACACACCCGCCCTGATCGAGCCGCTGGCCTGGCTCATTGCACACGACACCTATGACGTGGCCCTCGGCTCCCGGCTCCTGGGAAACAGCACGCTGGCCGGCGGCATGCCCCTGCACAAGTTCATCGCCAACCGCATTCTTACCTTTGCCGAGAACATCCTCGCCTGGCAGCACCTCTCGGAGTACCACACCGGCTACCGGGCCTACTCGCGCCAGGTGCTGGAGTCCGTGCCGTTTACCAACAATTCTGACGGCTTCATCTTCGACAACCAAATTCTCGCCCAGGTCTTCTACGCAGGATTTCGGGTCGGGGAAATTTCCTGCCCCACCAAGTATTTTCCAGAGGCCTCGACAATCGGGTTCTCCGACGGGGTGCGTTACGGACTCGGCTGCATGAAGGTGGCACTCCAATACCGCTTCCAATCGTGGGGGTGGGCGAAGTTCCAAATCTTCGAGGGCATGAAAAAGCAGCCGAGGCGCGTGCCGCAGGTCTCGTACCCTCTCACACGCCCTGTCTTGAGCCCAAAAGGCGCGGACAGGAGGACTGAGGGGATTAGCTCGCGCTCCTAAGAGCACCGAGCCGTCACCTCTCCTACCATGGCTGCAGAGCTGACCCGGACCCTGATGGCTTGGGCGCTCGCCCTACCCGCCGCCTTCTCGCTGGGCTTCCCCCTGGCCAGGCCGCTCGCCATTGAGCGCCCCTTGTTTCGCGGCATTGTGGCGTACGGCATCGGCTTAACGGGCCTGTCTTATGCCGTCGTCCTATTGAGCGCGGTCGGCCATCTCAACGCCCACGCCATCTGGCTTTTACTCCTCGCGCTCGCTCTACCCACGATCCTGCGGCCGCAGGCCTGGCTTGCGTGGCTGCGCGCCGCTTGGAACGCGCTCTCCCGCCCCGCGAACCGGACCGAGTGGGCACTCACGGCCATCTTCTGGGTGTCGTCCGCAGCTCTCTTGGCGGGAACCCTCGCTCCGGAGATCGGCGGGGATGCGCTTTCCTACCAGCTGAATCTGCCGAAGGTCTTCCTGGCGCAAGGATCTCTCGCCCCAAGCCTGGAAGATTACAACTCGTTCTTCCCCCTCCTGATGAATAATCTCTACCTGATCGGCCTGGCCACCGGCGGGGTGGGCGCCGCCAAGCTCTTTCATTTCTTCTGCGGGTTTCTCCTCGTGTTGGGACTGTACGATGCCACGTTCGCCGCAACGGGGCGCCGCGCCCTGGCGCTCGCCACGGCCCTGGCCCTCTGGACCTTGCCGACGGTTTACAATACGCTATCCACCACGTACGTGGACGTGGGCCTCGCCTTCTTCACGTTCCTGGCGCTCGTTTGTTTCGTGGAAGCCCTCGAGCGAGACTCGGCGGCGTGGAGCCTCGCTTCGGGCTTCCTCGCCGGCGCGGCCGTGTCCGTCAAATATCTCGGCCTGGCGTCCGTCCTGGGGCTCGCCGCCGTGGGGACGGTCTGGGCCTTGCGCGCGCGCCGGGCAAGTTTTGCCGCACGGCACGCGAGCGCCTGGACAGCCGCCTTCGCCCTCGGCTGCGGGTACTGGCTGGTGCGCAATGCCATCGCAACCGGCAACCCGTTCTTTCCCTACTGGGGCCACTGGTTCGGTCTGGAGCACCGCCCTCCCACCGACCATCACCTGCTGGGCATGGGGCGCAGCGCGCTCGCCTTCCTGGGCCTCTTCTGGAACATGTTCCGCCACCCGGAGCCTTTCGGCGGCTTCCCGGTCCGCGTGGGGATTTTTCCCCTGCTCTTCGCGCCGTTCGCTCTTGCCGCCGCCATCGGCGTGCCCCGCTCCCGGCCCTACGCTCTCTTCAGCATCGTCTTCCTCACAACGTGGTTCTTTCTTGTGCAGGCCGCGCGATGGCTCACGCCGCTCATGCCCGTCCTGTTTCTCACGGGCGCGCAAGGCTTGGCCTGGGCTGCGGGGGCCCTGCCCGCCCGACTTCAACGGGCGGCGCGCCGGGGCGGCAGCTTCGCAGCCGTGGGTCTTCTTTGCGTTTACGTTGCGGCCGGCCTTTACCATCATCGCTACGACTACCTGCTTTGGAGCGGCCGGTGGAGCCGGCAGGACTACCTGCGCAAGCTCGAGCGCACGGCCCCGGTCGCGACGTGGGTCAACACCTCCCTGCCGCAACATGCCAAGATCCTGGTGGAGGCCGAGCCGCGCAAGTTTTACTTCAATCGCGCCGCGGTGAGCGACATCTTCCTGCGCTGGAGCACCCACTACGACCAAACGGAGACGGATGCGGCCGCCGTTGCAGGTTTCCTTCAAGCGCGAGGCATCACGCACATACTCTTGAGCGACCCCGCAGCGGGGTCCGGGCGCTCGCAGCCCCTCACCCCCCTGCGCCGCCTGGCAGCCAGCCCGTTTGCCAGGGAACTGCAAACCATTCGCTCCGAAAACATTCGCGACCCTCAGATCGTCTACAGGATTTATGAACTCCGATAAGGGCGTCACGCAAACCTCTCACCCCACCGCTGCCGGGCAAAAGCGCCCCGGCGTCGAGCGCCTGGATTTGCGCTTCGAGGCCTTCGAACGCTGTCCCCTCTGCGACCACGCCTCGCCGGGCCGAGCGCTTTACCGCGCGCACGCCACGTGGGTGCGGCAATGTCCCGCCTGCTCCTTTCGCTTCCTCAATCCTGCACTCGCCCAGGACAGCATGACCGCGCTCTACGACTCCTCGGATGAGCTGGCGCGCCTGCGGCATTTCAATGACGGCTATTACGAATACGGGGACCTCGGGAGGCCGAGCCGGACGCTCGCAGACTTTCAGCGCGCGCTTGCGGTGCTGGAGTCCTTGGTAACACCGGAGAATCGCTCGCTGTTTGAAATCGGATTCGGGAGCGGATTGTTCCTCGCCCAAGCGCGCGTGCGCGGCTGGCAGGTGGCGGGCGCCGAGCTCTCGGCGGAGAACGTGGCGCTGGCGCGCCGCAAGTTCGGCCTCCACCTCACCTGCGGTGAGCTCGAGCTCGCGTCTGAGCCTGCGAGCACGTTCGGCGCGATTGCGGCATGGGACGTCTTGGAGCACCAGCGCCGTCCCAACGAGTTCATTTTCAAACTGGCTCGCCGGCTCCAGCCCGCAGGGATCCTGCTCCTGGCCGTGCCCAACGACCGCAGCTTCTTGAGGCTCACCAGTTCCCTCTTGTATCGGGCGTCAGGCGGGCGTTTTGGCCTCGGCCTTGAGCGCGTCTACGTCCCCGAGCACGTGGGCTACTATACCCTTCAGACCCTAGCGCGCTTGCTTGCGCAAAACGACCTCGAGATCGTGCGGCACTTCAACACAAGCACCGACCTGGCGCGCTATAAGCTGCGGACTTGGGAGCGCATGGCCGCGCACTCCATCCTGACGATGGGGAAGCTCTTGGGGTTGGAAAATCGGCTGGTCGTGTTCGCGAGAAAAAAGCCCGCTGTTAACGTGGCTTGAAACTGTACAGCCAGTACCCTCCCCCTTGGGATGCCAGGAGCGTCGCTTCCCGGGCAAGGTAAGCGGCCGCCTGCGGCATCTTCCCAAAAAACTCCGGATCGAGGTTCAGAAAGTATCGCGCCCCATGCGCGCGCGCATAGTCCAACCAGGCTGTCGGATCGCGGAAGGCCGTGCGTAACGCCTCGAAAGCGGCTGTGAGCTTGGGCGCCCAGGCGGCTTGGCGCGTTGCGGAGGGCAGGTACTCCTCACCGGGGGTGCTCGGGAACAAGAAGCCGTTGCGGTCCATGTAATAGAGCGCGATTTGAGCGGGGCCATTCACCACCACGCGCTCAGCCGGGCGCGTGCGCCGCGCTGTCTCCTCAGATGCTTGCAAGATCACCTCGTCCCCGGGAGGTGATTTGAACGCGGGGTTCCAGGCGAAGCGCAGAGAAACCGCGAACCACAGTCCCAGGAAGAGCGCGCACGCCGGAGAACAACGGATCAGAGGTACCCCCGAAGGGCCGCGAAGAGCGGCGAGCGAGCGGGCGGCGAAGACGCACAAGGGCGGAAGAGCCAGCATACAATAGAAATCATGGTCGTAGGCCTTGGCCGGCAGAATCAATAGACCCAACCCGCTCGCCACAAGCCACGCCCCCTGAGCCTTCCAGTAGGGCCCCTTCCAGGGCGCGAGAACGCCCAGCAGCGCAAACGTGAGCGCAAAGGGCCCCAGGACTACTCCCGAAAAATGGTCCGCCAGGCGGCGGTAAAAGTCCGCCTTCAAGATGAGCGGCGCATGCCACGCGGTCTTCAGGGCAAGCTGCGTCATCAAGCCCCGCGAGTGGACCTGGAGGGGGTCTTGTTCGAAAGCCGCCGCGCGCATCGCCCAAGCCACCGCGGGACCCAGCGCGACGGCAAGAAACAAAATCACGTCTCGAGCGATGAGCCGCTTGCGCTCTCGCAGGAGAACATAGGCGGTTGGCAGAGCCAGGTATAGTAAATGAAGGCGCGCCAGCAGGGCCAGGCCGCCGGCCACGCCCGCCAGGAGAGCGTCGCGCAGGCCCTTCCCGCCCGGCCTTCCCCAACGCATCAAGAAGAAGACGTAACTGATCATGAACGAGAGGGTCGCCATCTCATTTTGAAACTGCTGCCCGTAAATGATTGTGGAGGGCGCGAGCGAGAAGACGAGCACGCCGGCGAGGGCCGTGCGCCGACCTGAGCCCAGGCGCAGGAGGCGGTACAGGAACACGCTCGCCAGGCAAAAGAACACGACCGCTTGAGAGCGCCCCCAGAGGTCGAGGGTCCCCCCACTGACCGAATGACCGGCTGCGGCGGCGAGCGCCGCGAACGGGAAATAAAGCAGATGACGGGCCGTGGAGTCGCCCTGAACGATGAACGTGCGGGGCGCCGCCCAGCTTGAGGCGTCCCGCTCAATGTTGCGGGCCATCATGCCTTGCAGGGCCTGGTACTGCGCGAAGTGGCCCAGGAGCGGCCGGTCGAGACCGTGGACTCGAATGAGGACGCTTGCGAGCAAGAGCAACCCCAGCCACGCAGTGGCCTGGGCGCGCCCCAGATCGTTGCCGCTGGGCTTTGAGATGCGCGCGGCAGATGGACTCCGGAGCGTAGCTTTCATAGAAAGCTCAGGGGATCCACGTCCACGATCAGGCGCGTGGCCGCCGGCCTGCGAAAAGCGTCGAGCCGACGGGTGAGGAACTCCTGGAGAAGGTCGGCCGCCGGGGCCTTGACCAGCACCTGCCAACGGTAGGCGCCGCGCAAGTGATACAGGGGCAAGGGTGCCGGGCCGATGAGCGAGATTTCCCCCGGCTTTCCGTCGGCCAGGTGGCGGGCCAGCTCTTGGGCGCCTGACACGGCGGCGGACTCGCGCGGCGAGGCGATCTCCAAGCGCGCCATTTCCGCCGCCGGCGGATAGCCCAGTTCCCGGCGGCGCGCAAGCTCACTTGCGTAAAATCCGTCCACGTCCCCGCGCACGGCGTAGCGAATCGCCTCATGGTCGGGACAGTACGTTTGGATCACGACCTCCCCGCGTTTGGCGCCCCGTCCCGCGCGGCCGGACACCTGCACGAGGAGCTGAAACGTTCTCTCGGCGGCGCGGAAGTCGGGGAGACCGAGTGTCAAGTCCGCCAGGACCACGGCCGCGAGCGTCACGCGCTCCACGTCCAAACCCTTGGCCACCATCTGGGTCCCTACCAGGATGTCATAGCGGCCCTGCTGAAAGTCGGCCAGGATGCGCTCGTGCGCTCCCCGCTTGCGCGCCACGTCGGTGTCCAGGCGCGCCACGCGGGCCTTGGGAAAAAGCTGAACGATTTCAGATTCCAAACGCTGGGTGCCGCCCCCTGCCAGCTCAAGATCCTTTCCGCCGCACGCGGGACACGCCGAAGGGTTGCGCAGGCGATAGTTGCAGTAGTGGCAGAGGGCGACCTGGCCCGCCACGTGGTAGGTGAGCGCCAGTCGGCAGACGGGGCAGTCGAAGCTTGATCCGCACGCCAGGCACACGAGGCTCGTGGCGAACCCGCGCCGGTTCAAAAACAATACGGCGGCTTCATTCCGCTCCAGGACACGCCCGAGTTTCTCCGCCAGGGGCCGAGAGACCAGGCGCGCGCCGCGCGCGCGCCATTCGGCCTTGAGGTCCACCACGCGCACGGCGGGCAGGCTCGCGCCGGCGACCCGGCGCGTCAACGTGAGCCGCGTGAGCTCATTCCTCTCGGCGGCCTGGAAGCACTCCAGCGAGGGGGTGGCGCTTCCATAGACCAGGACCGCTCCTTCCTGGCGCGCGCGCCACTCGGCCACGCGCGTCGCGCGGTAGCGGGGCACCTCCTCCTGCTTAAAGGACGACTCCTGCTCCTCGTCGAGCACGATCAAGCCCACGTCGCGCACCGGCGCAAATATGGCCGAGCGCGGCCCCAGCACCACGCGCGCCGCGCCCGAGCGCACCCGCAGCCAGCGCTCTCGGCGCTCCCGGTCCGTGAGCCCCGAGTGCAGGACCTCGAGGCGCGCGCCCAGCACCTTGCGGAAGTAGGCCTCCAGGTGAACCGTGAGCGCGATCTCGGGCACCAGGCACAGGGCGCCGCGACCGCGCTCCAGAGCGCGCTCCATGGCCCGCAGATACACTTCGGTCTTGCCGCTCCCTGTGACGCCTTGCAACAGAAACCCTTTCCAGGCCCCTTGATCTTGAGCGGCGCCGATCGCCGCGCACGCGGCCCCCTGCTCATCCGTCAACGTGAGCCGCTGCGGGGTAATAGCCGGGAGATCCAGAAGGTCGCTTGCTCCCAAACCGTCGGAAGCTTCCAAGAGGCGGCGGGAGCGCTTCGCCGCCCGCGGGATGGCGCAGGCAATGGCCTCGCCCCACGAGGATCGATAGTAAGCGGCCACCCGCCGGGTCAGCGCCAGGAGCGAGGCGTCCACGATCGGCGACCCGTCCAGGACCTCGATCGCGCTCTTGAGCTTGCGCGCGCCCGGTGTCGCGTCATGGACCGAGACCACCACGCCGGTGATTTCCCGGTTTCGGAAAGGAACCCGCACGCGGCTGCCCTCCGAGATGGAGCCCCCGCTCACTCCTGCGGGCGGCAGATAGGTAAACGGGTCCCGCACGGGGAGGGGTATAGCGACTTCAATCTCACGCGTCGGCATGCTGTTTCGCCTGCGCGGCCGCCGGGGCGAGGAAGTCGCGCACCTTCTTGAAGTCTTCCCAGGCCTTGCGCTTTTCGCCCTCGTTGCGCAGGAGATAGGAGGGATGAAAGGTCGGCATCACGGGAATCCCGCGGTAGGAATGAAACCGCCCGCGCAGCGCGGAGATGGGGCGGGTGCTTGCGAGTAGGGTCTGAGCCGCCACTTTGCCGAGCGCGCAGATCACGCGCGGCCGCAGGGCCGCAAGCTGCGCCTCCAGATGCCCGAGGCAGTTACTGATCTCCGCTTCATGAGGCGTGCGGTTCGCGGGGGGACGGCACTTGAGCACATTGCAGATGTAGACATCCTGGCGTGAGAGCCCGATCGCCGCGATCATTTTTGTCAGAAGCCCGCCGGCCGCTCCCACGAAGGGCAGCCCCTGGCGGTCCTCCTCCTGCCCGGGCGCTTCCCCCACAAAAACAAGTTCGGCGCCGGGGTTGCCGGCCCCGAAGACAGTTTGCGTGCGCGAGCGGGCGAGCTCGGGACAGGCGCGGCACGCCGCCACAGTCGCCGCAAGCCCAGCCAGATCGGATCCCTCGCGCGGGCCGCCCGATCCTCCGGCCTCAGCAACGCGGGGCCGATGGGCGAGCCACTCGGCGCCTCCGGCGCGCATCCATTCGAGATAGGATTTCAGGCGTGCGAAAGCACCCATCGCACGATGTCCTCCCCCGCGCGGGGTTTTGCGACCGCTTGGGCCGCGCGCTTCATGGCCTCCCGGGCGGTCGCGTTTTCCGTCCAGTCCCGCAGGATCAGTACGGCTTCTGCAGCTGTCCCCGCCTCCAGGGCCACCCCATGGCGCTCCAGAAAGTCCGCGTTACCTCGCTCCTGCCCCGGGATGGGATGGATGAGAATCATCGGCACCGTGCACGCCAGGCATTCGGAGCTCGTCAATCCCCCGGGTTTCACGATGGCAATGTCGGCGATGGATAAGAGATCCGGCATCCGGTCGGTGAAAGCGAAGATCTTGGCGGGGCTGCGAAGGCCCGCCGCCGCGCGGGTCATCGCCTGATAGACGCGCTCGTTGCGGCCGCAGACGACGAGGAACTGCACGCCGCGAAGCTCGTCGGCGCCCCTGATGATTTCGGCGAGGGGGCCGGTCCCAAACGTGCCGCTGGAGAGCATCACCGTCAGACGCCCGGCTTCCAGGCCCCATTCGCGGTAAAGCGGGTCCCGGGGCGCGGGGGTCAGGAATGTGGGGTGAACGGGAATCCCCACCGGAAGCACCTCGGCGTCTCCAACGCCCCAACGGGTGAGGTCGCGGGCGCCCTCCTCGTGCATGACCACGTAGGCGTCCGTTCCGGGATTCACCCAGAAGGCGTGCACGCGGAAATCCGTCACGACGGTGACGAGGCGGCCACTCAAGCGGCCCGAGCACCGCAGCGCCGCCAACACGTTGGCCGCGAAAAAGTGCGTGGCAATCCACACCTCATAGGGAGACGCGAGCGCTTGTTCAAGAAACGGCTTTGCGGCGAATAGGTTGCAGGCGGTTCGAAACGGGCGGGCCAGTCTGGCGAGGGGCTTGACGTTGGTCACGTCGTGCAAAACCCCCCACGCGTCGGGCGCGTGGTGCACGAACCAGTCGTAGACGCGCGTATAGGAGCCGGCAAAAAAGCCGCGCGCCGCCCCCACCGCATCGATGAGGGAGGTTTCAATGGAAGGGGCGTAAGCCGCGAAGGCCCCGGCCAGGGCCTCGGCCGCCTTCAAGTGGCCGGAGCCCGCCCGGGCATGGCAGAGAGCCGCCCTCATGAGCGGACAGGGCCCGCGACGGAACGTGTCAGGATGAACTGGACTGCTTCAGCTAGATCGGCGGCCACAAAAGCGGGCTCGCGCGCAGGGCCGAGCTCGGCGCTCGCACACTCCCCATAACCGGTTCTCACGAGGATCGTGGGCACGCCGAAGCGGTCTCCCGCCTCAAGGTCGCTCGCCTTGTCTCCGATGAAGTAAGTTCGCGCGCGATCGAATGCAAGATCCCGCCAGGCCTGCTCGAAAAGTCCCGTCTCGGGCTTGCGGCACGCGCAACCGGCCTCTTTGCCGTGCACGCAGGTGTAGACGCCCCGCACCGTCACCCCTGCCTGCCGCAAGGCGTCCAACATGGCGGCATTGACCGCATCCAGCTCGCCTTGAGTGAAAACGCCGTCGCCCACGCCCGCCTGGTTGGAAACAATGACAATCCCAAACCCTGCCGCCGATAACTGCTGCAGCGCCTCAAGCGATCCGGGGATCCATCGGAAGTCCTCCGGGCGCGTGATGTAGCCGCCGATCCGGTCTTCATTCAACACGCCGTCGCGGTCAATCAGCACGACCTCACTCGCCCGCCCCCGGGTGAGCCCGGGGGCGGGCGGCCCCGACTCTCCGCTTCCCCCGTTTCGGGTGATCTCCCAACACTTTGCGAAGGCCAGGATCTGGTAGAGGCAGTGGAAAAACGAGAACATGAATCCCAGCACCCCTTCGCGGAAACCCCCCTTCTGAACGTAGGCCTTCCAGAAGCGAGTCAGACACTTGCGCAGGACCGTGCCCAAGCTCACGCGCCGGCCCTCACGAGCCCATTTGCGCGCCTCCAGCGTCGTTTGATTGTTCAATTTCGCGACGAAATCCGAAAAATCTTTCCAGGAGTAGTGCAGGACGTCGCCCTTGAGCTTCCCGACCGGTCCGTCGACGAAAATCCGGGGGTGGACTTCGGACTCCTCATAGCGAAACTTGCTCCTCTTGAACAGCCGGACCTTTTCGGCCGGATAGTAGCCGGCTGAGCGGATCCAAGTGGAGCCGATGTAAGAGCGGATGGGAATCGCGTACGCCACGCAGGCGGGGGCGCTTGAAAGCAGGGCCGAGAGTTCCGCCCGAAGCTCGCTCGTCACGCGCTCGTCAGCGTCGAGGGAGAGCACCCACTCGTGGAGCGCGAAGGCGTAGGCGGCGTTGCGGTGAACACCCTCCACATCCAGGCGCCGGGCCACAATGCGGTCCGTGTACTTCCTCGCAATTTCAACCGTCCGGTCCGTGCTGCCGTCATCCACCAGCACGATCTCATCCGCCCACGCCACGCTCCGGAGGCACGCTTCAAGGCGCCTCTCTTCATTGCGCGCGCAAATCACCACGGACAAGGGTTGTCTCACAGGCGCTTGATCGCTCACGAGGTGCGTTCCTCCCCTGCAAGCCTGGCCAGGCCGTAGCCCAGGCCAAGCATGATCCAAAAATGGATGGCGGTTTCGAAGGCGTGAAACACGTTGTCGAAGGCCGCCGCCACGCACAGTCCTGCAAGTCCGGCGAGCCAGGCGCGAACCGCGATCGCGAGCCCGGGATCCCGCGCACCGCCCGAGCAAGCGCCCCATATCTTCCGGGCAACGCAGCCCAAGAAGCCCAGGAATACGGCCAACGCGGCGAGCCCCTGCTCCGCCGCGAGATGCAGGTACCCGCTGTGCGGGTAATAGCCTTGCACGCGCGGCTCGTCGACCGAATCAAATAGGGCGTGCCGGCGCACGTAGGTGTTGAGGCCCACGCCCGTCCACGGATTCGCCCGGATCACGTCGACGGCGCGCCGCCACAGAATCAGCCGGTCGCCCCCGCTCTGCTCACGGTCCCATTCGCTCCCGTGAAAGAAAATGCTCAGCGGCATGGTCAGTAGGGCCAGGCCCAGCGCGGCCGCGCCGACCGCCAGGAGGGCGTAGCGACGGAAGGCCACACAAACCGCGGCCGCCACGAGCGCCGCCGCCAGCCAAGATCCGCGCGCGT
>CAZPNG010000117.1:0-17402 GCA_964587845.1 uncultured bacterium
ATCGGCCACGAGCTGGACTACTACAAGAAGCACTTCGACAAGCTCTGGGAGCACGTTTCCGTCTCGAACGAGCGACTACAGCATTTGGAAGTGCAGGCCAATCTCGCCACCCGCTTTCTCGTCACCCTTTGCCTGGAAAAACTCAAGATGCGCCTGGGAGCCTTGCGGCAGCTGATCCGCCGGGTGGAGCGGGAGGCGCTCGAGGATTCCCAGATCGACTACTTGGAAGAGATGTTTCGCATGGAGTCCAAGGAACCTCCCCATCACCCTCCTCGCCCCCCTTCGGGGGGGCCCGCCAGCCCCAAGGAACCCAAGCGCTAACCTCAAAAGTGTCCTGGACACTTTTTATCGAAAGGTGCCAGGTCTCTTCAGGCTGGATGAAGTCCGATAATGCTTTCGCTTTACAGGGAAAGGCGCATCCGATAGAATACGCAAGTTTATCGGACTCCGGTGGTATAAAGAGAGTAGAGCCCGTGATTTTACAAGTGAATGGAAAAGCCCGGGAATGCTCAGCTTCCATCACGCTGGCCGGGCTTCTGGAGGCCTTGGGCCTTAAGGCCTCGGGCCTGGTGGTCGAATTGAACGGGCAGGTGGTGCCGCGCCCTGAGTATACGGGACGCGTGCTCCAGGAGCAGGACCGCCTGGAGATCCTTCAGCTCGTGGGCGGCGGTTGATCCGTTCCTTATAAGGAGGGGTGAATGGCCAAGCATCTGGTCATCGTGGAGTCGCCCGCCAAGGCCCGCACGCTCAATAAGTATCTCGGTTCGCAATACCAGGTTACGGCCTCCATGGGCCATGTCCGGGACCTGCCCAAGAGCAAGATGGGCGTGGTCATCGAGAAGGACTTCCAGCCCCAGTACATCGTCATCGCCAAGGCCCGCAAGACCGTGTCGGCCCTGAAGAAGCAAGCCAAGGGCATGACCGCCATTTACCTGGCCCCCGACCCGGACCGCGAGGGCGAGGCCATCAGCTGGCATCTGGCCGCGATTCTGGACGGAGTGGCCGGCGTTCCCATCCACCGCGTCGTCTTCAACGAGATCACGAAGTCCGCCGTGCTCGACGCCTTCAAGCGCCCGCGCGCGATCGACATGAACCTGGTCAATGCGCAGCAAGCCCGTCGCATTCTCGACCGCATCGTGGGCTACAACCTGAGCCCGCTCTTGTGGAAGAACGTGGGCGGGGGCTTGAGCGCGGGCCGCGTGCAGTCGGTCGCGCTTCGCCTGGTGGTGGAGCGCGAGCGCGAGGTCAAGGCCTTCAAGCCGCAGGAGTACTGGACGATTGACGCAAAGCTTGCCTCGCGGCGCAAAGAGGAAGCCGCCCATCGCTTCCGCGCCTCCCTCGAGAAGGTCGACGGTAAGAAGCTGGAACTCCACACCCAGGAGGCCGCGCAAAAACTGCGCGACGCAATCGAGTCGAGCCCCTTCAGCGTGCTGTCGGTGAAGGCGCGCCGCCGCCACCGCAGGCCCCAGGCGCCTTACACGACCAGCCGGCTCCAGCAGGAGGCGTTCACGCAGCTGCGCTTCGCGGGGGCGCGGACGATGCGCATAGCCCAGCGACTCTACGAGGGCATCGAGGTGGGGGAAGAGGAAGCGGTCGGCCTCATCACCTACATGCGCACCGATTCCGTGGCGGTCTCCACCCAGGCGCGGGACGAGGCGCGCTCGTTCATCCGCTCGCACTTCGGCAAAGAGTTCGTGCCGGAAGCCCCGCGCTTCTACAAGGCGCGCAAGGGCGCCCAGGAGGCGCACGAGGCTGTCCGGCCGACCTCCGCAGCTCGGGAGCCGCAGAAGATCCGGCAGTATCTTTCGGAGGAGGAGTTTAAGCTCTACGACCTCATTTGGAAAAAGTTCGTGGCGAGCCAGATGTCGGACGCCGAGGAAGACGTCACCGTGATCGACATTTCCGCCGGGCCTTCCTTCCTCTTCCGCACGACGGGCACCAAGCTTGTGTTTGCCGGGTTCCTCGCCGCGCTGGGCTCCGAGCGCCGCCAGGATGCCGCCCCGAAGGCCCCGGGCTTTGAGGACGCCTCAGACACACTGCCGCACCTCGAGGCCGGGGAACCGCTGGATCTCCTGGGATTATTCCCCGAGCAGCACTTCACCAAGCCGCCGGCGCGCTTCAACGACGCCAGCCTCGTGCGGGTGCTCGAGGAGAAGGGGATCGGCCGGCCCAGCACCTATGCCCCCACGATTCAGACCCTTTACACGCGCCATTACATCGAGCGGGAGCGCGGCGCGTTTCACCCCACGGAGCTGGGGGAGACGGTCGTGGACCTGCTGGTGAAGCACTTTTCCAACGTCCTGGACGTGCGTTTCACGGCGTTCATGGAGGGGGAACTCGATAAGATTGAGGAAGGCCAGACCGACTGGGTGAAGGTGCTGCAGGCTTTTTACGGCCCGTTCTTCAAAGACCTTGAAGAGGCCAGGGCCACCATGACCAACGTCAAGCGCGCGCCTAAGCCCACGTCTTACGTCTGCGACGTGTGCGGCAAGCACCTCGTGGAGAAATGGGGGCGGTTCGGCAAGTTCCTGGCCTGTTCGGGGTTTCCCGACTGCAAGTACACCCGCTCGATGCCCACCGGCGTGCGCTGCGGCCGGCCGGAGTGCAATGGCGAGCTCGTGCGCATTCAATCTAAGAAGGGGCGCCGCTTTTACGGCTGCTCCACGTACCCCGCGTGCACCTTTACCGCGAACCGGCTTCCCAAGCCCGCGAGCGACGGGTCCGAAGAAGATGGCCAGGGCGGCGTCGCGGTCGATGAGGGAGAGGCCGCCGAGGGTTAAGACGTGGCACGCGCGAGCAGCCCCAAACCGCAAGATCCCAACGTTTTCGAGTTCCTGCGCTACCTGGAAACCGAGCGGCACGCCTCCGTCCACACGATCAAGAATTACGGCATCGACCTGCGGGAGTTCCTGAACGCGCTCGAGGGGGTCTCCGTCCTCGCGGTGGACGTCGTGGCGGTGCGTCGGTTCCTGGCCGACTCCTCCGAGCGTTATTCCAAAAGTTCTCTGGCGCGGAAGATCGCCTCCCTGCGGTCCTTCTTTAAGTTCCTCATTCGCGAGAACCTGCGCGCCGCCAATCCCCTCGACGGCATCAGCACCCCCAAGCGCGACAAGCGGTTGCCCAAGTTTCTGGACTTAAAGGACGTGGAGACGCTTCTGGAAGCCCCCTCGGGAAAATCCTGGCGCGAGCAGCGCGACAAGGCGATCCTGGAAACGCTTTATTCCTCCGGCATCCGCGTGGGGGAGCTCGTGGGCTTGAACGTGGAGGACGTCGACCTGTTCGGAGGCCTGATCAAGGTGCGCGGCAAGGGCAAGAAGGAGCGCATCGTGCCGCTGGGCTCTTACGCGGTGCGCGCCCTGGAGGCCTACCTCGAGGAGCGGCGCAAGCGCGTGAGCGCCAAGGAGGAGCCCTTCTTTGTGAACCGCGCCGGGCGGCGCCTCACGGACCGCAGCGTGCGCCGGCTCACCAGTAAGTACGCCAAGCGGGCGGCCATTTCCAAGGGCATCAGCCCGCACGTGCTGCGCCACACCTTTGCGACTCATCTTCTGGATCGCGGGGCGGACCTGCGCAGCGTGCAGGAACTTTTGGGCCACGCCAACCTTTCCACGACACAGATTTACACGCACGTGACGACCCGTAGGCTCAAGCAGGCGTACGAAGAGGCCCATCCTCGGTCTTCATGACGGCTCCCTCGTTTCAGTACCGGCTCGCCTCCGCGAGCGCGGACGCGGCGTTTTCGATTCTCGCGGCGGCGCGGCTGCCGAAATTTCTCTCCTACCTTTCGGGGCCCGAGGGGCCCGTCATGTGGCGCGAGCGCTCGGGCCATATCCGCCCCGGGCCGCCGGACGGCCGTTTTACCCTGTGGGTGCACGCGGTGAGCGTGGGCGAGGTGCGGGCCGCGGCCGACTGGGTGTTGCGCCTGGCCGGTGCCCGGCCCGACTGGCGCATCGTGTTTTCCACGGTCACCCCCACCGGGCAGGCCCAGGCGCGCGCCATCCTGGGCACGCACGCGCGCATCGTTTACTTTCCTTTTGATTGGCGCCGCTCGGTCGAGCGCGCGCTCGACGCCGTGCGCCCAACGCTCGCGATCCTGGTCGAAACCGAGCTGTGGCCCAACTGGCTGCTGGCGCTCGGGCGCCGAAAGATTCCGGTGGGCATTGTGAACGGCCGCATGTCTCCTCGCTCCTTTGCGGGCTACAGGCGCCTCGCCTGGATCTTCGGGCCGCTCATCTCGCGCCTGGACTTTGCATTGGTGCAAACGGAGATGGATCGTGGCCGCTTCGAGGCCCTGGGCTTGGCTCCCGAGCGCGTGCGCGTGACCGGCAACATGAAATTCGACGCCGTGCCTCCTGCGCCTGCGGCGCGGGCCGCCGTGCTGGCGGCGTTGCTGCGCGGCCGCCATCCCCTTTGGGTGGCGGGCAGCACACATCCGGGCGAAGAGGATATCCTCCTCGATGTCTTCCGGCGCTTGCGCTCGCCCTATCCGGGCTTGGGCTGGGTGCTCGCGCCCCGGCATGTCGAGCGCTCAGCGGCCCTGGCGCGCCGGCTCGAGCGCGAAGGGCTTCGGTGTTTGTTTTCGCGTCAGGCGGGCGGGGGCTCTGAGCCGTGGGATGTCCTGCTGGTGGATGAGATCGGTGTGCTTGCGTCCCTTTACGAGTTTGCCGACGCGGTGTTTGTGGGCGGAAGCTTGGCGCGCCGGGGTGGGCAGAATCCCATCGAGGCGGCGCGTTTCGCCAAGCCGCTCGCCGTGGGCCCGCACGTTTTTAATTTTCAGGCGGTTTACGACCTCTTGCGCGCAGCCGGCGCGGCCGTTGAAGTGCGCGATGCGGCGTCCCTTGCGGCATCGCTCGAGAGCTTCCTCGCAGATGCCGCGCGCTCCCGCGAGTTGGGCGAGAGGGGCCGCCAGGCGCTTGAGCAAGCTCGGGGAGCGACGGACCGCAACGTCGACTTCGTGCTGTCCTTTGCAGGGGAGAGACAAGGCGTTGGCCTCCTTCAAGCAAACGCTCGTTGAATCCAAACCGGCGCCGCCCTCGCGCCAGGCGCGGGCAAGTTCCCCCTGGTTGGCGCCTGCAGGTTTCGCCTACGGCCTCGCGGTGCGCGCCTGGGATTTTCTGTATGGATCGGGCTTTCTAGCGCGCCACCGCCTCGGCCGCCCGACGGTCAGCGTGGGGAACCTCACATGGGGCGGCACCGGCAAGACGCCGTTTCTCCGCTTCTTGGCTTCGCGGCTGCGCGCGCGCGGCAGGCGAGCGCTCCTCTTGACGCGCGGCTACGCAACCGATGAGCTTGCGGAGATGTCGCGCTGGCCCGAGGAGCTCCTGATCGTGCAGGGCCGTGACCGCTGGCGCTCCGTTCGGCCGCACCTGGCGGAGTCCACCTGGGACGTCGCCCTTCTCGACGACGGGTTTCAGCACCGCGCCCTCGCCCGAGATCTCGATGTCGTGTTGGTGAGCGCGCTGGATCCTTTCGGCAACGGCCGCCTGATTCCCTGCGGCACGCTGCGCGAGCCCCTGACGGCGCTCGCGCGCGCCGATGTCGTGGTGATCACGCATTCGGATCTTGTTGAGGAGGCAACGCTGGAAGTGTTGCGCTGCCAACTGCGCGCCTTGGCGCCGGGCGCACCGCTCCTTGAGGCGCGCCACGCGCCGGCCGCGCTGCGCAGCATCATGGATGAAAGCTCCCAGGCGCCGGGCTCCCTGGAGGGAAAACCGGTGGTGGCATTTTGCGCGATCGCTTCGCCGCAGTCCTTTCGCCGCACCCTGGAACGGTTGGGGGCGCGCGTGGAGCGCCTGATGGCGTGGCGGGACCACGCCCCCCTCACGGCGCGCCGCGAGCGGGAAATTGAAGCGGCCGTGCGAGAAGTCAAGCCCTGGGCTTTGGTGACGACGGAGAAGGACGAGCGGCGGGGGCTCCCGTCCCGCTTGATCGAACTCGGGCTTCGTGTGCTGGACATCCGCCTTGAGATTCTTCATGGACAAGACGACCTGGACCATCGACTGGATCGCCTACTGGCTCGTTAAGGGGCTCAGCCGGCTTCTGAACAGTCTGCCGATCGCGTGGGCCCTTGGGGTGGGGCGGGCCGTCGGCCGCGTGCTGGGTGTTTTTCACAAGCGTAAGAGCGTCGCGTACGCGAACCTCAAAGCGGCGTTCGGGAGTTCCGCGAGCGCCAAGGACCTTGGGCGGATCGTCCGCGGGATGTTCGAGCAGGGCGGCATGTTCCTGGTCGAGCTTCTGCGCTTTCCCCGCATGGACAGCGCTTACATTGACCGCCACGTGAGCATCCCGGCTTTTTGGAAGATTCCCTCCCTCCTCGCCCAAGGGCATCCGGTGATCCTGCTCACGGGCCATGTGGGCAACTGGGAGATGTCCCAGATCGCGAGCTCCCTGTGGGGCCAGCCGGTGACCATCATCGCGCGTGACCAAAAGCTCACGCGCTTAAACGACCTCTTAAACACGTACCGAAGCTCGCATGGATCCAAAATCCTGCCGCAAGGGGCCGGCCTGCGGGGCTTCATCCGCGAACTCAAACGTCCGGGCCTCGTGGGGATTCTTGGGGACCCCTCCGGCGGGCGGGAGGGCTTGCGAATCCCGCTCTTCGGCCGCGAGACCACGGCGGCGCGGGGCGCGATCGAGCTCGCCCTGCGCACGCGCGCGCGCGTGCTGGTGAACTTCATCACCCGCGCGCAGGGTCCCAATCACCACATTGCGCTTGAGGAGCTGCCCTTGCCCGAGAGCGGCGACTTTGAGCGCGACGTGGAGGAAGCGACAAAAGCTTACTTTCGCAAGCTGGAGGACGTTGTGCGCGCGCACCCGGAGCAGTGGCTCTGGGGGCACAAGCGATGGAAGCACTGCTGGACCAAGCACGTTGTAGTGCTGCAGGATGGAAGGGCGGGGCACGAAGCGCAGACCGAGGCCCTGGTGGCGGCGTTTCAGGAGATCAACGCGACCCTGGAAGAGCCGCTGGATCTTCGCGTGCGGCGCATTCGGGTGCGCTACCGCACTCGCTTTGCCCGCGCCCTGCTTTACCTCGTGGCGCCTCTTTTCTACCCCTGGGCGCAGGGGCGCCTGGCGTTCCTGCGCGCGTTCCTCGTGCCCGACTGCGCGCGCGAGGTCGAGTCCGCGTACGCGGACCTCGTGGTGAGCGCGGGCTCAAGTCTTCTGCCCATTCTTCATCTCATGGCGAAGGAAAGCATGGCCAAGCGAATTGCAGTCCTCAAGGCGCCGTTTCCGTATTCGCTGTTTTCCTATGATCTCGCGGTCATTCCCGAGCACGACCGCCCCACGGCCGTGCGCCGGGCGTTCTTTGCCATCCTGGCTGTGAGCTGCGTGCGCCCGGAACTCGCGCGCTCGGCGGGGGAGGACCTTCGCCGCTCCCGCGTGCTGGGCGTGGGGCCCTTCATCGGTGTTTTGATCGGCGGTTCCACCGGCTCCTGGAAGCTCGAGCGCGCGCACGTGGATCACCTGATGGACACGCTTTTGGTCACGGCCGAGTCCCTGGGGGCCAAGCTCCTGGTCTCGACCTCCCGGCGAACGGACGAGTCCAGCGCGGCCCTGCTGCGCGCCCTGGCCCGGGACAATCCCCGCTTCGCGCTGTTTGTCGACGCCGAGCGCGACAATTTTCCGGGCGCCGTGCTCGCCTTGTTGGGCTTGTCGGACGTCGTGTGCGCGACGGCTGATTCGGTCTCTATGATTTCGGAGGCTGTCGGCGCCCGCAAGCCGGTCCTCGTGTTCGAGCCGTTCACGGGTCGCGGGCCGGCCAAGCACGAAAGGTTTCTCGGCGCGCTGGCGGCGCGTGGTCTCATCGTGCGCTCCCATCCCGACCGGGCCTGGGAGGACGTCTGCCGGGCCGCGGCTGCCGGTGAGCAGGCCTTCGAGGCGGCGGAGCGTGAGCGCGAAGCGCTCAAGACCCGGCTGCGGGAGGTCCTGGCATGAAGGTCCTGCAGATTCTTCCGGCCCTCGAGGTGGGGGGCGTCGAACGAGGCACGGTGGACCTGGCTCGGGAGCTCGTGCGCCGCGGCCACAAGGCGGTCGTGATATCCTCGGGCGGGCGCCTGGTGGGCGAGCTCGTGAAAGCGGGCGTCAAGCATCTCACGCTGCCCGTGCACCGCAAAAGTCTCTTTTCGTTTGCTCTCGTGCCCCAGCTTCGGGCCTTCATCGAGCGCGAGCGCATCGACATCGTGCATGCGCGAAGCCGCGTGCCGGCGTGGCTGGCCTACTGGGCGGTGCGGGGAACAGACGCGCAGTTCGTGACCACCTGCCACGGCTACTACTCCAAGCGCTTCACGAGCTGCGTCATGGGCTGGGGCCGGCGCGTCATCGTGATTTCGCGCGTCGTGGGACGCCACATGGTGGAGGACTTCCGCGTGCCGCCCGGCCGCCTTCGGCTCATTCACCGCGGCGTGGACTTTTCACCCTTTCATTTCAACGCCGACAAGTTCGGCGAGGCCGCGGGCAGCGGGTGCTGGCGTATCGTGTCGGTGGGGCGGCTGACGCCCATCAAGGGTTTTGATGTTCTCATCCGCGCGTTTCAGCGCGTGGCGGCGCAATTTCCAAAAGCCGAGCTTCACATCGTGGGCGGGCCCGAACCGGGCAAGGAGTCGCACGCCGAAGATCTCAAGGCCCTGGCCCGGCACCTCGGCTTGGGCTCGCGGGTGACCTTTCACGGGCCTGCGGCTGCCATGGCGCCACACTTCGCGGCGGCGCATGTCGTGGCGCTGGCCACGACCAAGCCGGAAGCCTTCGGGCGCGTGTTGGTCGAGGGCGCGGCGTGCGGCGCGATTCCCGTGGCCACCGACAGCGGAGGGGCGGTGGATATCGTGCGCCACGGTGAAACGGGGCTGCTTGTGCCGGCAGCGGATCCGGAGGCCTTGGCCCAGGCGCTGGCGGGTCTCTTGGTTGACCCTGTCCGGATGCGCGAGATGGCCGAGCGCGCCGATCGCGACGCTCGGGAACGCTTCGACTTGGCGGGGATGGTGGACAAGACCCTCCAGGTGTATGACGAGGTGTCGCACGAGCGGCGCATCCTCGTGGTGAAGTTGGGCGCATTGGGCGACGTGGTGCTGGCCACCCCCACGCTGCGAGCTCTTAAGCGAAGGTATCCGAAGGGCAAGCTCACGGTGCTGACCGACCAGGCCTTTGAGTCTGTCTTGGCCATGTCGCCCGACGTGGACGAGATCCAGACCATCCAGCGCAGCCACTTCCGCGCCCATCCGGCTGCGTGGCTGCGGCTGGCCGGCCGCCTCAAGCGCGAGCATTTCGACATCTGCCTCGACCTTCAGAACACGTGGCGCACGCACCTCATGGCCCTGGCGGCCGGCATTCCGCGCCGCCTGGGATTCCGCCGCGGCCCCATGGCTTGGTGCCTGACCGACCGCGTGGCGCGGGAGGCCGCCCGGCTCTCGCCGGTCGAGCAGCAGGCGAAGCTCCTGGCGCGGCTCGGGATTGCCCACTTCGACCCTGCTCTTCGCCTGCGCCTTCCCGAAGGCCTCTCCAACCTGCTCGATGCGCGCTTGTCAGACGAGTGGATCGGGGCCGGCCAGGGTTACATCGTGTTCGCGGCGGGAGCGAGCCGCGCATGGCCTTCGAAGCTATGGAAAGCCGAGCGGTTTCGCGAGCTCGCGGGCCGGCTCCATGAGGCGTTCGGCCGGCGCGTAATTCTGGTGGGCGACAGCCACGAGGGCTCGCGCGCCCGTGAAATCCTTAAGGAAGCTCAGGATGGCGCCATCGCGAACTGGGTGGGCAAGACCTCGCTTCCGGAGCTGGCGGCCTTGATTGCGCGCGCGGACCTGGTGGTGACGAGCGACAGCGCCCCGCTGCACCTGGCGGCGGCGTTCGGGACGCCCGCCGTGGCGTTCTTCGGCCCCACGGATCCGGCGCGCCACCTTCCGCCCGGCCGCGTCAAGGCGCTCTACCGGCGCACCGTGCCTTGCCAGCCCTGTTACAGCGGCGTCTGCCGGTGGCGCGAGCCGCAGGCGTGCCTGGAGGCCCTCACGGTCGATGAGGCCTTCGCCGCAGCCGCGGAACTCGTGGGCAAGGTGAAGCAGGCGGCATCCAGGGGAGAGGCCTCATGACGAACGGCCGCATCCTGGTGATCACGAAAAACTGGCTCGGCGACGTGGTCATGGAAACGCCTGCCCTTCGCGCGATTCACAAACATTATCCATCCTCCGAAATCTTTTGCGCCGGCCCCCCCCGGGTGGGCGAGATCCTCCGGGGGCTTCCCTACGTGTCCGGTTTCATTTCCTTTGACGAGCGCTCAGACCCAAGTCTCGGCGCCAAGTGGCGGTTTGTGCGCGAGCTTCGCCGCCTGGCGTTCAGCCGCGCTTTCGTGTTTCACCGCTCCTGGACGCGGGCGTTTCTGGTGGCCTTGGCCGGGGTGCCCAGCCGCATCGGCTATGCCACGAAGGGCCGCGGCTGGCTGCTCACGCAGGCCCCCCGCGAGCCGGGCGGGAATCTGCACCACGTGGACTATTTCCTGGGGCTCCTGGAGAGAGCCGGCCTGGCGTTGGAGGGTGAGCGCAGTTGCGACTTCGCGTTCTCAAGGCAAGATGAGGAGAAGGTCGCGCGCCTGTTGGCGCCGCACCTGTCGGTCACTTCGCGCCTGGTCGTGTTCCACACCGGGGCCAACTGGCCGCCGAAGCGCTGGGAAGCGGAGCGATTCGCGCGGCTGGCGGACCTCATGGCGGCCCGTCAGAACACGCTTTTTGTTCTCACCGGCGCGCGCGAGGATGAAGACATCAGTCGGCGCGTGCAGTCCTGGAGCCGTTCGGCGCATCTCGTGTCGCTCTGCGGGCGCACCACGCTTGCGGATCTGGGGGCGCTCTTCAAGCGCGCGGACCTTGTGGTCTCGGGGGACTCGGGCCCCATGCACATCGCTGCCGGGGTGCGCGCCAACCTGGTGGCGCTCTTCGGGCCCACGCGCTACGAGCTTACGGGACCGCGCAGCGCGGGCCGCACGCTGATTCTTCAGCAGGACGCCGACTGTCCGTTCCCGGTCGAGGCCGTCTGGCAGGGCGCCTCGGTGGCGCACTGCAAGCGCATCGAGCCGGAGCTCGTCTTCGAGCGAATCGAGCGCCATTTCCCGGCGTGGGCGCGCGAGCCGGCTCATCATCCGGCATGAAGATCCTGTTGATTTCGCTTTCCAATGTCGGCGACGTTGTGCTCACGACACCCGTGGCCTCCGTACTCGCGCAAGAGTTTCCTCATGCTGAGTTGCAGCTTTTGGTCGGCCCAAAAGCGGCGCCACTTTTTGAGGACGGGACATTTTTTGAGCGCGTGTGGCGCTACGACAAGCGCGCGCCGCTGGGCGAGAAGGTGCGCCTGATGGCGGCGTTGTGCCGCGAACGCTTTGACCTGGCCGTTGATTTGCGCCACTCCCTAATCCCGTGGCTCATCGGCGCGCGCCGGCACACCCCGCTATGGCGGCGCAAATCCGGCGGACCGCGGCGCGAGCAGCACCTCGCCGTGCTCAAGTCGCTGGGCCTCTCGCTCAGCGTGCCCCCCCGGCCCTTTCCATTCACGACCGCCGCGCTGCGAAAAGAAGTGCGCGCGCGCTTGCAAACTGCAGGCCTTGGGCCGCACGAGCTGGTGGTCCTTGCCCCCGGAGCTGCAAGCGACCTCAAGCGCTGGCCCCTGGCGCGCTGGCAGATCCTGGCCGAGCGGCTGCTCGCCGCCGAAGACCGCTTCTTCCTCGTGGCGGCGGGAGACGCCGGGGAACACCCTTTGGGCGAGGCCCTGGCCTCACTCGACCGCACGCGTGCCGCGAACTGGTGCGGCTTAACGAGCCTGCGCGAGCTGGCCGCGCTCGTGTCCCTGGCGCGGCTGGTTGTGACGCACGACAGCGCCATCTTGCACCTCGCCGCCGAGCAGAACATTCCGGTCGTGTCGATTTTCGGCCCCACGGACCCCCGCAAGTATGGGCCGCGCCATGTGGCCTCCAGGGTGGTGCGCCGCGACCTGGCGTGCTCTCCCTGTGAAAAGGCCCGCTGCCCTTACCACCACGAATGCCTGGACGAACTCTCCGCGGACGCCGTGTGGGAAGCGTGCCGCGATCTCGCCGCGTTGCCCCCGCGCATGGCCGAGGAGGAGGTCGCCACGTGGCCCTGATGCCTCCGCGCTCGAGAATCCTGGTGACCCGCACCGACCGCATCGGCGATCTCGTGTTGTCCACGCCTGTCTTTCGCGCGCTGCGCGACGCGTTCCCCGGCGCGTTCATCGCGGCGCTCGTGGCGCAGGAAAATCGCCTGCTCGCGGAAGGTCACAGCGCGCTCGACCAGGTCCTCGTGCTTGACAAGCGCGGCCGGCACAAGAGCTGGCATGGCGTGCGGGCCTTGGCGCGGGAACTTCGCGCCCTGCGGTTTGATTGCGCCATTCATCTGCACCCCACGGCTCGCGTTCACTGGCTGACGTTCCTCGCCGGCATCCCCGTGCGCATCGGCTACGCGCGCAAGATGGGGCGCGTGCTTCTCACGCACGCTTTGCCTGAGCGCAAGCGCGAGGGGTTGGAGAGTGAGGCGCGCTACAATTTCGATCTGCTTAAGCCCCTCGGCCTTGAAGTTCCCGAGAGCCCTGTCCTTGAAGTACCGCTCCACGAGGAGTCGCGCCTGAAGCTTGAGCGCGAGCTCGCTGGCGCGCTCGACGGCAGGGCCTACGCCGTCTATCACCCCGGCGCAAGCTGCCCCTCCAAGCGATGGCCTGCGGATCGTTTTGCCCAAGTGGCCGACCGCGTGGCGGCCCGCTACGGCCTCCTACCCGTTCTCATCGGAGATCGCAGCTCGGTGATGGAAGTTTCGCTCATGCGCTCGGGCCTGCAGGCGCGGGCCGTCGATCTTTGCGGGCGCCTCGACTTGGGGATGAGTGCCTGGTTGTTGAGTCGCGCCTCCCTGGTGGTGTCGAACGACTCGGGGCCCGTGCACATGGCCTCCGCGTTCAACCGGCCCATCGTGTCGATCTTCGGCCGCACGCGGCCGGGCCTCACGTGGACACGCTGGGGTCCGCTCAACCCCGCCTCGCGCGTCGCGCATGTGGATGTCGGGTGCATCGAGTGCCTGGCGCACCGCTGCCAGATCGGCTTCCTGTGTCTGCAGGCGCTCTCGGTTGGGCAGGTGTTGGCGCACGTGGAGGCCCTGGCGCCGGAGTTTGATCATGCCGTCGAACATTCTTCTCGTTAATCCCTTCGGGTTGGGCGACGTGCTGTTCATGACGCCCGTGCTGCGCGCGCTTGCCACCTCAGGCCTGGCGGGGTCCATTGACGTGATCTTGGGCTCGCGCACGCGCGCGCTCCTTGAGCCGAACCCCTATGTCTCGCGCATCTTCGAGATCGACAAGGACGCCTGGCACCGTGAGGGCTGGCGGCGCGTGGCCTCCGACAGCGCGCGCCTGTTTGCGGCGATGGCGCGGACGCGCTACGATGCGCTGATCGATTTTTCGCTCACGCGCGAGTATGCGTTCTGGGCGAAAGCCGCGTTCGTGCCCAGGCGCATCGGCTTCGATTGGGCGGGCCGCGGGTCCTTCCTCACGCACCGCATTCCGCTCATCTCCGGCTTTGCTCGAAGGCACGCAGTGGAGTGGTACGCCGAGAGTCTTCGTTCCTTCGGCCTCTCGCCCACGAACCTCTCGCTCGAGGTTTTTATCCCGGATGCCGCGCGCGCCGAGGCGCAGCGTTTTCTCAAAGAGCAGGGGATCGAGGGAGACGAGCCCTTCGTGGCGGTCTGCGCGGGGGGAGGGGAAAGCTGGGGCAAGGATTCTTCCATGAAACATGCCCCGCCGTCCCTTTTGGGCGAGGTGTTATCCTGGGTCTTGGGCGAACTCGATGTACGGCGGGTGGTGGCGCTGGGCTCAGCGCGCGAAACAGAGATGGCGGAGCCCTTGCGAGCGCAACTTTCGGATTCCCTCGTCAATGCGTGCGGCAAGCTTTCTATCATCGGCGCCGCGGCGGTCCTCGAGCGCGCGTGGCTCTTCGTGACAAACGACGGGGGTCTTCTCCATCTGGCCAAAGCTGTGCGCACCCCGACTGTGTCTTTCTTCGGGCCCACCGACCCGCGCGTCTACGGCCCGTATCCGCGCACGGCGCTCGATTGGGTCATTGTCCACGGTGCCCTTCCGTGCCGGCCCTGTTACGTGAACTTCCGCTATAACGCCGACTGCCCGGACCGCGCTTGCCTTCAGGAACTCCGGGCCTCTGAGGTGGTCGCCTCACTTGACGCGCAGGATTTTTTGGCGCGGATGTTTGAGAAAAGAGAAATGACGGTGGGGGCAAGATGAGGACCGCAAGAGCGTTGGTCCTTGCCATGGCCGTGGCCCTCGCGGCCGGCACCGCCTGGGCTGATCCGGGGCTGCGCGCCAAGGGCTTCGAGATGGGGGAGCGCGCCAGCTACCGCGTGAGCTGGATCGGCATTCCCGTGGGCCACGTGCGCTCCTGGCTGGTCGGCAAGGGCACCCTCTATGGAAGGCCCGTCTACCACATCGTCGTCACCCTCAAGACCAACAAGTTCCTGGACATGTTTTTCAAGGTGCGCGACCGCTGGGACACGTTCTTGGACGCCGAGACGCTCTACACCCTGCGCTCCGACCGCGTGGTGCGCGAGGGCAATTACCGCGCCGATGAAATCATGGACTTCGACCACGGCCTGGGCCGGGCGCGCTACCACTCGCGCCGCAACGGCTCGACCAAGTATTACCCCATGCCGCGGGGCATCTTCGATGCCGTGGGCGCCTGCTACTGGTTCCGGCGCGCGCCGCGCCTGCGCCAAGGCGGGCGCATCCCTCTGGTCGTGATGTACGACGAGAAGCTCTGGCCCCTGGCCGTGGACGTGGAGCGCGAGGAGGAGGTGGTCCTGCCCGAGATCGGCCGCGTGAACGCGCTGCGCTTGAAGCCCTCGCTGCGCAAGCCCAAGATCGAGCGCTTGCAGGAGCGGCTCGTCAAGCAGAGCCGCGTGCGCATCTGGATCACGACGGACGGCGAGCGCGTGCCGGTGCGCATCAAGAGCAAGGTGCCCATCTTCGGCTCCGTGGACGCCAAGCTCGAGCGAAAGGAAAATGTCCCGCCCCCCGCCTCCGGCTTCTCCGAAGCCGTCCTCTTCGGCTAAAGCTGAGAGTATTTAAACCCAGAGGGGTCAGACCCCTTTTGGGCCGAAAGTGCCACCTCTCCGGCAGGGGCCGGTCAAGCTCTGCGGCTTCTGACCGATAATCCAACTGGTGTCTCATGCGTAAGATTCTGATGATCGAAGATGAAGAGGATTTGGTGGGATTCTTCCGGCAGACGTTTGTCGGATTCCCGAACGTGGAGTTTTTCTCGGCTCTGCGGGCGAGGGAAGGCGTGGAGATCGCGCTCCGCGAACACCCCCATGTCCTCATCCTGGACCTTCGGATGCCGGGCATGAGCGGGGAGGAAGCCCTGAGACAGATCCGCCGGGCGCTCCCTCTGACGAAGGTCGTCGTCGTGACCGCGTGGGAAGAGGAAGGAACGCAGGAGCACATCGAGCAGGAGTTCAAGGTCGATGGCTACTTTGAAAAGCCCATGGAGCTTGAGCGCATCGTGAATCGCGTGATGGAGCTGCTGCCGCCCGAATGACGGACTCATCGAAAGGCACCCTTTTGATTGTGGACGACGAGCCGGACGTCGTCTTCTTCATCAGCAAAGTTTGCCAGCCCCTGGGCTATCACACGGTGACGGCGGGAAGCGGCGCCGAGGCCCTCAAGTATCTCGAAGAACTCGGCGAGAAGATCGATCTTGTTCTCCTTGATCTGCGCATGCCGGGCATGGGCGGCATGGAGGTCCTGAAAACCATTCGCAAGCGCTTTGATGACTTGGCGGTCATCGTGCTCACCGCTCTTTCAGACAAGCGGCAGGAATGTGAAAAGATCGGCGTCGAAGGCTTCCTGACGAAGCCTTACAGTCTCGAGGAGCTGTACCGGCAGATCACCCGGGTGCTGGAGCGTCGGGTTGAAGAGCGCTCCGAGCCGAGCGTGCCGGCCGGTTTCCTGCCTGCGGCAAAAGTCTTGATTGTCGATGACGAGAGGGAAGTCTGCGAGATATTGTCTGATTCGCTCACTGAAGACGTGACCGACGCGAAGTATGAAGTCCGCTGGGCGCTCGACGGCGATGAAGCGCTTCGAGTGGCCGGCGAGTTTGAGCCCGACGTGGCGATCGTGGACATCAAGATGCCCCACATGTGGGGCGACGAGCTGATTGAGAAGTTCAAGCAGGGCGCCGCTCACTGCCCCAAAGACTTCATCATCTTCACCGCCTCCGACATGCCCGAGCAGCGCGAGAAAGCCAAGCGGGGCGGCTACCGGTATCTCACCAAGCCCGCCAAAATCGAGGAACTCATCGAAGTCCTCAAGAAAATCTGCATCGCGCACCGGCTCTTCAAGCCCGTCTCCGGATGACCCCGGCGCTCAATGGAGCGGCGGGCGGGTGACGAGGAAGAGCCGGGCCTCGATCGAATCCACGTTTCTGAACTTGTGGGGAATCCCGCCGTCGAAGTAAACGGATTCATTCGACTGGATCCGGCGGACTTTGTTGCCGTAGGTGATCTCGAGCGTGCCTGACTCCAGGAAGAGGCAGATCATCGAGTGGTCCTTGAACTTCCACTTCTTGAGTTCCTTGAAGGGCTTGATGCTCATGATCCCCATGAAGAAGTCGCGGTCGCCCGTGCCCGGAGGGCTCAAGGACTGGATGCTAAAGCCGTGCTGGCTGTAGTCGAGCAGGCCGCGCTGGCCGAAGCCGCAGACGAAGAAGTTTCCCTCCCACTCGCCCATGGCCCGGGCCGCCAGCTCGGCGAACGACAGCCCCAGGGCGTCGGCCAGGCGCACGAGCTTGTCGGAGGAGGGGTCCTGAATGCGGCCGGCCAGGATGTTGAAGAGGTGCTTGTCGGTGAGCCCCGCCTTGGCTGCGAGCGACTGAACGCTCAAGTCCTGGCCGCGCGCCTTCTTCTCTTCAAGCAGGGCCTTAAGCGCCTGGCCCCAGCGCGGCGCCTTCTTCCTCGGAAGCCCCTTGTCGTGCTCCCCTAAATCGGCTGCGATCTCGTCGTACATGTTCAGGCGTTCCAGTTTGCTGAGGTCCTTCGGCCGCCTCAGGATGAGCCGCCGGGGAGTTTTCCCGCCCCCGGCGGCTCAGTTATTTTAACGATCGATTTCGATCGGTTGCTCCTCACTAAAGGGTACCCCACGTTCAGCAGTTTTTCAAACTGACTGCCATTCCTGTTAAACAAACAAGCCCCCAGAACCTTGACCCTTCCCCCCGCATCGGGTACCCGTCTGAGTAGAGGGGGGTGCAACGATGAAGACGATCCTTTCGGTGGCGAAGACAGGGGAGGGTGTGAAGGGGCTGGAGGACCTGTTCTGGGCCTACTTCAACAACAAGATGATGATGCTCCTGCTCATGGTCGAGCACCCGCTCT
>CAZPNG010000118.1:0-9260 GCA_964587845.1 uncultured bacterium
ATGCGATCACGGCACCCAATCGCGCAAAATGGCCGCTTGCAAAGGTGAAAGAAAAATTTCGAAAAATCGAGTGGGAAACAGCAATTCCCATGATGGTCGAGCGTTTTCGGACCATTCAGAAGAAATACGGTTCAGACGCCCTCGGCGTGATCAGCACCGGGCAGCTTGTAACCGAAGAATTTTATACGCTGGGGAAACTGGTTCAATTGGGATTTCGCACAAAAAACTATGACGGAAACACCACGCTTTGTATGGCCAGTGCCGTGTCGGGTTACAAGCGGTCCTTTGGAAGCGACGGCCCTCCGGGGAATTATGAAGATTTGGAAAAAGCGGATTTGGTTTTTCTGATCGGTGCCAATATTGCGGACAATCACCCCATTCTTTGTTATCGCCTTGAAAAAAATCTTAAGAAAATAGTCATCGTCGCAGATCCGCGCGTGACTAAAACGGCCATGATGGCCGATATCTTTCTGCCTTTAAAGCCCCGTACGGATATCGCGCTGCTTAACGGAATCATGCATGTGATCATTAAAGCAGGAAAGGCCAATCAAGCTTATATTGAAAAGCACACGCAGGGTTTCGACGAGCTTTCGAAGCATCTCGAGAAATACACGCCGGATTATGTCAGCGAAGTCACAGGCCTTCCGGCGCGGCAGATTCAAAAGGTGGCCATGCTCTACGCGCAGGCCCAAGCGCCTTTTATTGGATGGACCATGGGCGTGAATCACAGCACGCAGGGCACGGAAACGGTGAATACGATTTGCAACCTTGCTTTGATCACGGGCAATGTAGGCAGGATTGGGGCCTCGCCTTTTTCTATTACCGGGCAATGCAATGCCATGGGCACCCGCGAATCGGGATTTGCCTCAAGCCTTCCGGGATATCGTAAATTTGAAGATGCCGGCCATCGCGCTGAGCTCGCGGCACTTTGGGGAGTTGAGCAGGAAATCATTCCGTCATCCCGCGGATTGGCCTATCCGGATATTATTGAAGCGGTTTTGAGCCGAAAAATCAAAGGATTATGGATTATTGCCACCAATCCTCTTGTGTCTTTTCCAAATCAAAATTATCTTCTTGATGTCATGAGCCGCCTTGACTTTCTTGTGGTCCAAGACGGCTATCATCCCATTCCCACAAGTGAGATTGCCCATCTGGTTCTGCCGGCTGCGGTGTGGGGAGAAAAGGAAGGCACGTACACCAACTCCGAACGGCGCGTCAGCAAGGTGAATCGGGCGGTGGAACCGCCGGGGGAAGCCAAGCCGGATTTCGATATCTTCCTGGCGGTGGCCCGTGCGCTCGGCGTGTACGACAAACTCTTTGCGGGGTGGACCCAGCCGCAGGACGCCTTTGAAGAATGGAAAAAGCTCTCGCGCGGACGGCTCTGCGATTATTCCGGTTTGAGCTACGCGCTGCTGGAAGAGCACGGGGGCGTGCAGTGGCCCTTTCCCGATGGCACGAAGGCGCCGCGGCGCTTGGCCGAGGAGAGCGTGCGGCTGTACTCGGACGGCATTTTTCAAACTCCGGACGGCCGAGCCAAGCTGTGGGCTGTAGAGTGGCGTGCCCCCAGCGAGGAGCCAGACGACGATTACCCCTTTTGGCTCAACACGGGCCGCACCGTCGAGCACTGGCACACCCGCACGAAAACCGGCCACATTCCCATCTTGCACCGGCTCTCGCCTGAGGCATGGGTGGAAATGAATCCGCGCGACGCCACTCGGCTCAAGTTCTCGCACGGCGATGCCGTGCGCGTGGCGTCGCGCCGCGGCTCGATCGAGCGGGTGGTGCTGCGCCTGACCGAAACCGTGGCTCCCGGCCAGATTTTCATTCCGTTCCATTATGCAGAGGCCAATGCCAACAACTTGACCTTGAGTGAATTCGATCCCATTTCGCGCGAGCCGAACTACAAACACTGCGCCGTGCGGGTTGAACAGTCCGAGGTCCCCCTCCTCGATAGGAAAACCACATGAATGTTCGGGCCTTTCTCAACAGCGGGCATCCGCCCACCCTATTTTCCGCCTTTCTGTATTTCGATGTGAGCTTCATGGTGTGGGTGCTCGTAGGCGTTTTGGGCGTGTCCATTGCCGAGGACTTCGGTTTGAGCGCCACCCAAAAAGGCATGCTCGCTGCAGTCCCCATTTTGGGCGGCGCGCTCGTTCGACTCCCGCTGGGGTGGATGGCGGATCACATCGGCCCTCGCAAGACGGGTCTCTTCGGGCAGCTTGCGGTGATGGTCCCGCTGGCCGGGATGTGGCTCTGCGCCTCGAGCTTCAGCTCCGTGCTCGCCTTTGGGCTGCTTCTGGGAATCGCGGGCGGGAGTTTTGCGGTGGCCTTGCCCTTGGCCAGCCGCTGGTATCCCCCCGAGCATCAAGGGACCGCGATGGGGATCGCGGGCGCGGGCAACAGTGGGACGGTATTGGCTTCTCTCTTTGCGCCGCGCCTCGCGGAGCTCATGGGTTGGCGCACGGTCTTCGGCCTGGCGCTCGTCCCCGTGGCCGCGGCCTTCATGGCCTTCCTGCTCTTGGCGAAAGAGAGCCCTACGCAACCCAAGCCCAAGAAAGGGGGCGAGTATTTTTCCGTGCTCCAGGATGCGGACACGTTTTGGTTTTGTCTCTTTTACAGCGTGACCTTCGGAGGCTTCGTGGGCCTGGCGAGTTTCCTGGGAATCTTCTTTCACGATCAGTATGGCTTGAGCCGCGTCATGGCAGGCAACCTCACCGCCCTGTGCGTGTTCGCGGGCAGCTTTGCGCGGCCCGTGGGCGGCTACCTGGCGGACCGCTTCGGAGGCATCCGGATGCTTTCCGGTTTGTTTGTCAGTGTTTCGGTCTTCATGATGGGGGCTGCCTGGCTTCCGCCGCTCGGGCTGGCCACGGCACTTGTTTTCGGAGCCATGCTGAGTCTGGGCATGGGCAACGGCGCGGTGTTCCAGCTGGTGCCGCTGCGGTTCTCGAAAGAAATCGGGGTGGTCACGGGCATCGTGGGGGCGGCGGGAGGCTTGGGCGGATTCTTCCTACCGGCCGCGCTGGGATCGCTCAAGGACGCCACGGGATCCTACGGGGCGGGCTTGGCGTTCTTCGCACTCGCAAGTGCGGGAGCCTTGTTGGCTCTGCGCCTAGTCCAGAGGGAGTGGACGTTTACCCGCGTGGCCCCGGTGCTGGTCTCGTGCGAGGTGAGGCGGTGAGGGACCAGAACGGCCGCGAGCTGACCTACCTGCGACTCTCAGTGGTCGACCGCTGTAATCTGCGCTGTCTGTACTGCATGCCTGCCCATGGCGCAGGATTCGACCCGTGGGCTGACCTGTTGACCTACGAGGAAATGATCACGCTGGTGCGTTGCTTCGCCGAGTTGGGCATCCGCAAGGTGCGCCTGACGGGCGGAGAGCCCCTGGTGCGCAAAGACCTGGAGGTCTTGGTGGGCGGGCTGCGCGCGATGGCGGAAATCCGCGAGCTCGCGCTGTCGACCAACGGCGTGTTTCTCAAAGGTCGCGCCCGATCGCTCAAGAGGGCCGGCGTTGACCGCGTCAACGTGAGCCTCGACACGCTGAACAGAGAGCGTTTCACAGAGATTGCCCGCATGGACCGGCTGGAGGAGGTGTTGGGGGGCATTGACGAGGCTCTGGCCTGCGGCCTGACTCCGCTCAAGCTCAACACGGTGCTCCTGAGGGGCATCAACGACGATGAGCTTCTCGACCTGGTGCGCTTTGCGGTGGAGCGGTCGATCGAGGTGCGATTGATCGAACTCATGCCCACCAACGGGGATGTGCAAGTGGATTATCGGCAGCGCTTCTTGAGCTGCGAGGAGGCGCGTGCGGTCATTGAAGAGGAATTTGTCCTGGCGCCGGCCGAGACGTCTCCGTCCTCTCCGGCGCGCGTCTTCTCGATTCTGGGAACGGGCGCCCGCGTGGGATTCATCAGCCCCATCTCCAATTTCTTTTGCTCGCGGTGCAATCGCCTGCGTCTGAAAGCCAACGGGGCGCTTAAAACATGCCTGCACGGCAAAGAGGATCTCAACCTGAAAGCTTTGCTGCGCTCGGGCATGCCGATTGCCGCCATCCGGCGCCGCATTGAAGAAGTCGTTTACGTGCGGCCGGAGGAGCACTTTTTGAACCGCGTCGACATCCCACACCGGGACTTCCAGATGTCTCACGTGGGAGGGTGACGTGCCGGTTCGCGTCCGATTGTTCGCAATCCTGAGGGATGAAACGGGTCACGATGAGCTCGAATTGGACCTCGCACCGGGAGCTTCGGGTGAGGACGTGCTGCGCAAGCTGGAGGCGATGTTCCCGCAGCTCGGCGCGCTTTGGGCGCGCTCGCTGCTCGCGGTGAACGAGCGGTTGGCCAGTCCGCAGCAGGAGCTTTCGGCGGGCGACTTCGTGGCTGTGCTCCCGCCCGTGAGCGGGGGATGAGGCTCTAGGTGTTCCTGACCCGCGCACCGGTCGATCCGAGCGAGTTCATACGCTTCGCGCCCGAGGGGGAAGCAGGCGCTGCCGTGTTTTTCTTTGGCGTCGTGCGCGCCTCATCCGCCGGCCGGGAGGTTTTATATCTTGAGTATGAAGCTTACGAAGTCCTGGGGGAGGCGCTCATGGAGGAGCTGGTGGCCCAGGCGGGCGCGCGCTGGCTGCTGGCGCGTGTCGAGGTGAGGCACCGGCTCGGGCGTGTCGGGGTGGGCGAGACGGCCGTACTGATTCTTACCGCAAGCGCCCATCGCGAGGAGGCCTACGCCGCCTCGCGGTTTCTCATTGAAGAGATCAAACATCGCATGCCGATTTGGAAAAAGGAGTTCTTCCAAGATGGCACACAGGCGTGGGGCAACTGCCCGAGTCATGCTGACGTCCCAGCAGGCGCTTGATCGAATCGAGCGGCATGCCCTCCGGCTCCCCTCGACAACTGTGCCCCTGCGGGAGGCCTTGGGGCTCGCGAGTGCCCGCAATGTTTTTGCCCGCGAACCTTCGCCGCGTTTCGACAATTCGGCCGTCGACGGGTATGCCGTCTCCGGACGGGGAATCCATTTCCGTGTGGCCGGCGAGGTGGCTGCGGGCGCGTGGCGCGCCGCGCCGCTTGCGTCCCGGGAGGCCGTGCGGATCTTCACCGGTGCGGCCGTGCCCGCTGCCACGTACGCTGTGGTCATGCAAGAACACGTGCGTGTGGAGGACCCCCACATCTGGATTCCTGCGGCGGTCCGGCGGGGCGCGAATGTTCGCCTGACGGGTGAAGATTTCAAAAAGGGATCCCGGCTCTTGAGGGCGGGGACGGTGCTGGGTCCGGCCCAGCTGGCTGTGCTCGCCTCGGCGGGGGTCAACAGGGTGCGTGTCACGCCGCGCCCGCGCGTGAGCATCCTGGCGACTGGCAGCGAGCTCGTTTCCGCGGGGCGGCTACTGAGAGGGAAAATCCGCGATTCCAATTCCTTGCTTCTGGAAGCGCTCGTGCGTGAATCGGGAGCCCTCGCGAGGGTGTTGCCGCCTGTGGGGGACAGCCCGCGACTGCTGACGCGCGCGGCGCGCCGAGCGTTGGACGCCGATGTCGTGTTAATTTCCGGCGGCGTGTCCGTCGGCAAATATGACTGCGTGAGAGATTGCCTGGCGAAGCTCGGAGTGCGGGAAGTCTTCTGGAAGGTGAATGTCAAGCCCGGCAAGCCGCTCTACTTCGGGGTCCACGGGCGCACGCTAGTTTTCGGGCTGCCCGGGAATCCGGTTTCTGCTTACGTCACGTTCGATGTATTTGTTCGCCCGGCCCTCGGACGGCTTGCGCGGCGCCCCGGAGCTAGTGGAACGTGGATCGAGGGGCGTCTCGACCAGAATTTCCAGAACGGGCCCCGGGAGCATTTCGTGCGGGTTCGGTGTCGGGCGGTTTCAGGGAGGCAGGGTCCCGTCGTCGTGGAACCCCTGCGCACCCAGGGCTCGCACGAGATCGGCGCGCTGGCGAGCGCGGATGCCCTCTGGCCGGTGCCTGCCGGGGCGGCCTTTGCAAAGGGCACTCGCGTCCGGGTTAAAAGCATCGGAGGGTGAGGCATGGTTGCCGTCTTGTCCATCGTGGGAAGAAAAGGGTCTGGAAAGGCAGAGGTGATCGAGGGATTGCTGGCGCAGTTTGCGGCCCGGGGCATGCGGGTCGGCGTGGTGAAGCATATCGCGCGGCAGGACGCGGAGGTGGATGAGCCCGGCCGGGATTCGTTCCGGTACCGGGCTCAAGGGGCGTCGAAAGTCGTGCTCGCGGGTCGTGTGCGGCTGGCGCTTTTTGAAAATCTCGAACGCGAGCAGCCCCTGCCCGAACTGCTGACCCTCTTCAGGGGTTTTGATCTCGTGATTCTTGAGGGCTACTGCCTGGAGGAAGTCCCGAAGGTGGAAGTGTTCCGGGAGGAGCTGGGCGATTTGCTGCTGACCGAACGCATGGGAAACGTGCTGGCGATTTGTTCGGAGACGCGCTCCGCCCGAGACGTCCCCCACTTTTCCAAGGCCGAGCTCGGTCAGCTGGCCGATCATGTGGAGATGGCGCTCCTTGATCAGGAAGCGAGATCGCGATGAGCCGCGCCGCGATGACGGCGGTCATCCTGGCAGGGGGGAAGAGCTCCCGGATGGGGCAGGACAAGGCGCTTCTGAAATTCGGGCCCTGCGCAGCGGAGGTTCCCCCGGGCTTGCCCGGGGGAACCGGAGTAGTACCTGCCCGCGGTTTGATGCCGCGGGCAGGTGGCGGCTACGCGGAGCGGAGCCGTCCCTTGACCGTGGTGGAGCACCTGGCGGCGCTTCTCACGTCTCTCTTCGACGAGACGCTTATCGTGGTGAATGACCGCGCCAAGCTTTGGGGCCTGGCCTTGCACGGGGCGAGGGTGCTTGAAGATGTGGTCAAAGACTGCGGTCCCCTGGCGGGCGTTTACACGGCCCTCTTGCATGCAGGTCATGAAGCGTGCTGCGTGCTCACCTGCGACATGCCGTTCGTGGATGACCTTCTCATTCGAGAGCTCCAGAGGTTCTGGGATCCGACGGTTGATGCGCTGTGCCTCGAGAACCCACAGGGTGCGCTTCACCCGTTCCCGGGCATTTATTCAGTCGGCAGCCACGCGTTGGTGCGGTCGCTCTTGGACTCGAATGAGCTCAGTATGCGTCGCTTCCTGGACCGCTCGCGCGTGAAATCTCTCTTTTTGGGGCGCGAGCGTGTGCGCGTGCTCACCAATATGAACACTCTCGAAGATTACCACAGCATCCTGAAGGTCATGGCGGGAGCCGAGCGATGAGTCTTTCTCACCTGGATGATCAGGGTGTGATGCACATGGTGGATGTGGGGCCCAAGGACGTGACGAGGCGCCGGGCGGTGGCGGCGACTGAAGTACGGATGAAGCGCGAGACTCTTGCGCAGATCCGGGGAGAGGGTCTTCCCAAGGGGGATGCGCTGGCAGCCGCTCGCGTGGCCGGAATTCTGGCTGCCAAGAGGGTGGCGGAGTTGATTCCCCTGTGCCATCCCCTGGGCCTTGAGCAGGTGGACGTGCGTTTTCAAGATCTTGCCGACGGCGGCGGTTTGGCGGTCGAGGTCGAGGTTCGGGCGTCGGCCAAGACAGGGGTGGAGATGGAAGCCCTGTGCGGCGCCGCGGTGGCGGCCCTGACCCTCTACGACATGGCCAAGGGATGTGATCCCGCTATGGAGATCCATCATCTTCGCGTGTTGAGCAAGACAGGAGGAACCCATGACATCGCCGATTCGCGCTGCCGTCCTGACCGCGAGTGACCGATGCTCCCGCGGTGAGCGGCGCGATGAGAGTGGTTTGCTTTTGCAGAGGTGGGTGGAGGACCTGCCGGCCGACTTGGTGGCGTATCGGGTGGTGCCGGACGAGCGTGAGGCGATCGAAACGGTGCTGTGCTTCTTGGCCGATCACTTCAGATGCGATCTCGTCCTGACGACGGGAGGCACGGGCCTTTCGCCTCGGGATGTGACCCCTGAGGCCACCCGCAAGGTGCTGGATCGCGAGGCGCCTGGAATTGCGCAAGCGCTCCGTGCCGGGGGGCAACGGGGGAACCCTCTGGCCATGCTCTCGCGGGGCGTGGCGGGCGTGCGGGGCCGGACGCTGATCGTCAATTTGCCGGGCAGTCCGCGTTCCGTTTCGGACGCGTTCGAGGTGCTGCAACCGGTCCTGGTCCATGCCGTCGAGCTCTTGCGGGATGAAGGCGTGGATTGTCACAGTGGGAAAGACAACTTGTGGAATCCTTCTCTGCAGGCGATGTCGCCGTCCTCACGCTGACCTTCTTCGTTGCGGTCCTGTACGCGTCCGTCGGGCATGGCGGCGCCTCGGGCTACCTGGCGCTGCTCGTCTTGTGCTCCGTGTCGCTTCGCGTGGCGTCGACGAGTGCGCTGCTCTTAAATGTTCTCGTCGCCGGGGTTGCTTTCTGCATCTTTAGGAAGGCATCCCATTTTTCCTGGCGTCTAACCTGGCCGTTCCTCGCGACCTCCATCCCTGGCGCTGCCTTGGGAAGCATCATCGACATACCCGAGCCTGCCTATGCCGGTCTGCTGGCAGGGGTGTTGCTGTGCACGGCCTTGCGCCTGTGGTTCTTGGGTCAACGGGACGCGGATCCTGAATGCACCCGAGCACCGTGCCGTGCGGTGGCGCTGGCGCTGGGGGCGGTCATTGGGCTGGCGTCCGGCGTGGTGGGCATCGGGGGCGGAATTTTCTTGAGCCCTCTTCTGATGATTTTTCGGTGGGCCACGCCTCGTCAAGCAGCGGCGACGTCCGCATGTTTCATCCTGTTCAATTCCCTTGCCGGACTTCTGGCGCGTGTCGCGCGCACTTCATTTTCGCTAGGATTCCCCCCCCTTGTGATGGTGATGGTCTTGACCGCCTTTCTCGGGGGACTCCTGGGGGCGCGGCTCGGGGCGCGGCATTTCCCCTCGGGTGCCCTCCGCCGGGTGCTCGCCCTCGTTTTGGTGGTTGCCTCCCTGAAACTCCTCGCTTAGCTATTCTTGGCATGTACCTTGCTCATATTTACCCTTGGGGAGTTCCTTCTCACTGGAACTGATGCTTCTGCACTCGGGACTCTGCTGAACACAGTGTGGAAAGAATGACATTTTTGTAGGAATTCAGGTGATATGAAGGAAGTCGTCGCCATCATCCGGCCTCAAAAGGAGCGCGAGACCAAGGAGGCGCTCGAGCGCATCGGTTGCGCGGCCTGCACCACCCTGCGCGTGTCCGGCCGGGGCCGCCAGGGCGGCCTCAAGTACTGGAGCCTCTCGCTTCAGTCTGCGCGCAGATCCCAGCCGGTCGTCTCGAAGTACCTGCCCAAG
>CAZPNG010000119.1:0-2703 GCA_964587845.1 uncultured bacterium
GGCCGAGCGACTGAGGGTCGGTCTTCTTAAAATGCGCGCGCACCACTGCCAGCGTGGCCTTCGTTTCATTCTCGCCGCCTACCATCCGCTGCTCAACCAGGTGCCAGAGATTCACTTCCCGCAGCACGATTTTTCCGGCTCGCGCCAGCTCGCGCTCATAGGTGCCAACTGTGCGCCGGTCGCCGGTCTTTGCGCGAATCTCGTCTTCCAGCCCATGCTCCCGCACGACGTTGGCCATGGCCATGGTCTCGCGAATGGCGCGGTAAAAGACGCGGCTCGTGCCCGCCGACATCGTGGTGAGAAGATCGGCAAGGGGCACCTCCCGGCGCGTGTACTTGACAGCATCGTCGAGCATGCGATTCAGCTGGTACTCGAATCGCCGTCGTTTTCCGGCCATGCGGCTTGAGTCGAGCGCATTGCGCACCGCGCGCGCCCAGGAACGCGTCCGTCCATGCTCGGCGATGGCCCGGCGCACGAAGTTGCGGGGGCTTTCAGAGCGCTGGATGAAATCCCAAAGAAGATCGTAGCGGCCCACCAGGGGATCGTTCTTTTGCGCCTTGCGCATTTGGATGGTGATCTCGCGGGCGTTTTCCTGCCAGGTGATGGCCACCAGGGCCGCAACTTGAGCAACCTCCGAGGCCCGGCCCGCAAAGTGATCCCGCAGCTCGAATTCATCCGTGGGCACGGGTTTCTTGGGATGTTCAGCTTGAAACATCAGGGCGCGCGCAATCGAAACGTGCTCGGTGTCCATCACATGCTCGATGTTCTCCCGCCAGTCTGAGGCCGCCACCGCGCGCACCGACGCCTCGTGCTGGTCCACGTCGACCGTGAAGCGCATGACGAGTTCTTCGCCATGTTCCGTATCAATCGTTTCATAGATATAACCGGTGAAAGGAATGACCCACCAATCGGCTCGGCGCAGCCACGCAAACGACGAGCTCGCGGTCAGGCGGTGGCCTCCCTCACGGGTCAGCTCGTGGAGCTGCTCTTCCTTTCCACGCCAGGGATCGACCCCCTCGTTTAATTTCGCCTGCAGGATCGCGGCCGTCTCAGAGTTGCGCGCCAGAAGGACCGAGCGGCCGACCGGCTTTTGCGAATAGCGAAGGCCTTGCTCGAGCAGTTCCCGAAGCCCGCGGATCGCCTCGCGCACCTCTCGCATCCGCTGGGCAAGCCTCTCGCCCCTCGCTCTGAGCTCGCGCGCGTGACCCGACCGATGGCTGAAAACCGGCTCGTGCGCCTCGCGGGGCAGCGCTTCGTCGATCTGCAGGCGAGTGCCGCGCTCATGGTCATCCAAGGCGTCCTGAAGGCGCTCCAGGGCCCCGTAGAACTGAGTCAGGGCCTGCCGGCGGCCCGAGCGCAGCATGCTGCGCACCTCCCGCAGGGGGGAGCGCACCTCCCGGATGTCTTCGAGCTTGTTCCACAGCTGCTTGCCCCACGCCTCCAGATGCTCATCCACCAGCAGCCATCGGGCGTTGGCAAAAAGCAGCCCTTGGTTCATGGCCGCGCGGGAGGCGTGCGTCACGAAAAGTTTCTCCCGATGATTATGCGTCTCGAGCGCTACGCGCTTGGCCGTCTCCCATTCCTTAACCACAAGGCCCGGATCCTGGTCGGCCACGGACGTGTGAGCCAAGATGCGCCGGCGGCGGGGATCTTCCTCCAGATCTTCGTCTTGGATGATCTCATCGACCTGCTCCGTCGAATACGCTTTGTCAAGAGAGTCGCGGCTCATGAGCCAAGAGGCCATGTGGTCACGCCATTGAATCTTTCTGCGTGCGGCTTTCGAGACAGCCAAGATCCTTCGAATGGCCGCCAAGAGGCGGTCCTCGCTCACGCGCTCGCTTGCAACCGAGTCGTAGATCAGAGCCAGATTTTTGAAGAGATATTCAAACGGCGCGGTGCCCTTCAGAGCAGCCGCAATGTCCGTCCGGTGGCTCCAGATGAAAGTCACTTGATTGGCGAGCGAGTCGCCCTGGGCCGGTTTGAGATGGCGAGGCAGGGGCGCTCTCTGGACAAGCGCAGCAATTTCTCGGGCAAGCTCTTCCCGGACGTGGTGCGCGTCCTCTCGCGAGCCCTTCTCAAGCCGCGAGCCGTGGTCCTTGAAGCGGTGAATCAGATCCCAGGTCTCCTCGTAAGAAAGCCCCCTCAGCTCGCCGACACCGGCGCGGATCACCGGCTTGTCTTCTTCCGGCTCGCCCTGCCGGGCCGCGCGGTCGGCGTCGCTCATGCGGGCGAGGAAGTTCGCGAAATTGTTGCCGGAGTCAATGAGATCGGAGCGAAGAACCGCTTCCAAGGCCGAGCGGTCATCCTCATCGAGGGCCTCGTAAAGATCGGCGGTACCCTGCAAGGCAATCTTCTGCCGGCGCTCGGGGTCGCCGATGAGATTTTTCTTGCGATGCGCCAGGGCCTGATAAGACCAGGCGTAAAGCTGTCCCAATGCCAGCAGCACGGAAAAACCACGTCCCAGCTGTTCCTTCGTCGCCACGCGCGGGTGGCCGCGCACTTGGTAAGCATGGTCGCGATCGGCCTCCAGGACGCGAACCCGCCGGCCTGTGCGGGGGTCGGCGCGCGTGCGCGCCCTCAGCCGAACGCGGCTGTCCCGCGCGAGGTCCGTGTCGAAGCGCAGGACCGCTGCCTCCTGGGAGGTGCGTCCCACCGCGCCGCCGGGCCCGATGTCCATCAGGACGTCGTGGCCTCTTAAAAAAT
>CAZPNG010000120.1:0-3528 GCA_964587845.1 uncultured bacterium
CTTGAGCTCGCCCTGGATGAGGCCGTAGCGCAGATCGCGCTTGAGATCGATGCCCTCGAGGGCCTCCTTGGGAGGCGGCAGGTCGGGCTGGCCCGATCCGAAGCTGATGACATCGGGCCCCTGCTTGCCGATGAACTCCCCAGGGCTTTTCAAGGTAAGGGTTTCGCGCGTCATGGGGGTATTGTATCGGGGGTAGAGCAGGCCGTCAAACCTCGGCTCTCAGCTCTATTCAAAAATGATTTTGGCGGGAGGGAAACCGTTGAAATTCGAGACCGCGCTGGCGGAGGAATAAGCGCCGATGTTCTTCACATAGACGACGTCGTTGACGTACAGCTCGGGGATCTCGGTGTCCAGCGAGAGGGTATCGAAGGAATCACAGGTGGGGCCGGCCAGGGCGCTTAAGAACTTCTGGCCCCGGCGGAGTGTCTTAAACTCGTACTTGCAGTGGTCAAAAACAATCCCAGAAAAATCCTGATACACGCCGTCGTTTAAATAATAGTAATTCCGGTTGTTGCGAAAAGCCCGGCCGACCACCTGGGCCACCAAGACCCCGGCGGGCCCGACAAAAAAGCGCCCCGGCTCGGCCATGAAGGTGAGCTTGCGGTCAAAGAGCTGGCGAATCTGCTTGTGGATCTGGGAGGCCATGCGTTCGAAATTGATCCCGATCTCCCCGTCAAAATGTGGGATCGGAAAGCCCCCGCCGATGTCGACAATTTGCAAAGGGATGCCGCTTTCGGCTGCTTCCTTAAAGATCTGGGCAGTGATCTCCAGGGCCTGAAGATAATTTTCGACATTTTTGGACTGCGAGCCGGCGTGGAAGCTCACGCCGACAGGCACGAGGCCCAGGGATTTCGCTCTTCGGATCATGGGCACCGCGATTTCGGGATCTACCCCGAACTTCAGGGAAAGATTCACCACGCTGCGGTCATTCTCCACCTTGATCCTTAAAATCACATGGGCGCCGGGAAAGTGCTCGGAGATCTTGTAAAGCTCCGGCTCATTGTCATACGTCAGCAGCCGGACATGGGATTTGCGCGCCGCGATGATGTCCTCCACCGATTTAATGGTGTTCGCAAAGATGACCTTTTCGGGCTTCGCGCCCAGCCCCAGCACGAGGTGCATTTCCGCCGCGCTCGCCACGTCGAACCCGCAGTTCTGCTGAATGAAGGTCTTGATCACGAGGGGATGAGGATTGGCTTTGACGGCGTAAAAGGGCGTGACCCGCGGAAGGGCCCGGCGGAACCGCCGGCATTGTCTGACGAGCTGGCTCTTGCGGAGGATCATGAACGGCGTGCGATGCCGCTTCAGCATCGCACGGATCAAGTTCTCGACTCCGCTCGAGTCAGGGGCCCGCGAGCCCTTCCCGGGCGTCTGAAGAGCGGCGGGTTTCTTAGACCGTGACGGTTTCGGGTCTGACAGGACCCCGGTCGGCTGCATAGGCGCGCACCCTCTCCTTGTGGTCCACCAGGAAGGTTGTAAATTGCCAGACATCCTCTTCGCTGGGTCTGTCGATGTCGAACTTCGTAAACTTGGTGTTGAGGTTTTTCAGAGGCGTCCAATCCACAGGTTGCGAAATGAAGGGTAAAATGTAGGGAACTGAGATGTCCAGAATGAACTTGTGGTCGATGTCATCCGGCAGGCAAACGCCGCGCTTGGGTTTTTGAATCATCCACATCACCGCCGCCACGAGCGAAATCGCCACCTGAAGCGTGGTGGCTTGCTGGTGCGGAACCAGCTTGCGCGCCGTGTGGATCGTGAGGAGGCTGCCGCACCACCAGGATGTAAAATCATGCCCCATGAGCAGAACGCCGAGCTCATCCGCCCCATCTTTGATCTCGTCCGCCATGATGCGCTGTTTTTCCTGCAGGCGATACTGGCGCATCTCGAGTTCATGGAGAGAATTGATTGCCACGTCGGCCGGGCAATAGGCGTAATGGACGGTGGGACGGTATACCGCCTTCCCGTTCTCCCAAACCGTGAGGCGGTCGGAAATGCTGAAGGCCTCTCCATGGCGGATGACCATGCCTGTGATTTCTCCGCACGGAACCCAGGAACGCACCCACGTCTTCATGCCGATGGTATCGAGGCAGATTTGATTTTGGGGTCCCTCTTTATGAAAGTAAGCGCCCGCGGGAATGTAGCGTTCATGCGTGCCCCACCCCAGCTCGGCCGGCGCGACGCCTTCCTCAAAAAACCCCTCAATGCTCCAAGTGTTCACAAACTCGTTCACTTGCTTAGGTTGATCGGTGATCTGAGTATCGCGCTCGCTGATATGGATGACCTTCACGCCCACGAGCTGAGCCAGCTTGGCGAACTGCCTCGCCTTCAAGGCGGCTTGGAGCACCTGCGCGCGTGGATCACGGGGCTTCGTTTCCAAGATTTTCTCAGCGATCTGGACAAGCGCGTGCTTGGTGAAGTGCGAGACGAGGCCGGGATTGGCCCCGTGATCGACAATCGCGGTCGTTCCGGCGTTATCCCCCCACTCGGCCAGCATCGCACGCAGCTCCATATGCCGGGTGTAGAGCGTGTACTTGGTGGGATCATTTCGCTGCTCGTCCCGGTAGGGGTCCCATTCCTCCACCGACGTGTTGGCGTACAGGATCCGATTGTCCCGGCACCATTGAAGTATGGCGCGGGTCTCAATGTTCCAGGCCAGATCAATGATCATGTCGCCCGGCCCGACGTACTGGGCCAGGAGCTCGCGGTAATTTTCCTTTGTGACCCGGTCCAGAACGTAGTGGACGCCCTTTTGGATCGCCTCCCGAACGCGTGCCCGGTTGTCCACAAAATCCATGATGGTGATCTTGCCGGGGGGCATCTCGATCAAGTCGAGGAGGAGCGGGACGGCGCATTGAGAAACCGAACCGCAGCCGATCACAAGCAAACGCCCTTCAAACTTCATAAAATTCTCCCTGTCAACGTGCAAACCAAAAGTTCGAGGCTGATGATCCTATTGTATCCATTTTTGCGGGAACGCAAAACAAATTCGATGAGGGAGCGAAGAAAACCAAGATGAGATGCGTTCAGTTCGCCGGCCCGGGGACTGCACGCGGTGCGCCCCGCTTCCGTGAGGCGCCGAAACGCTCGTCCCAGGCACTCTGGAACCAGGGACCATACTTCTCGAAAAGCTGCTCGGCCATCAGGCGGTGTCCACGAACGTTCAGGTGGTGATCCAGTTTCCAAAAGAACTCCTCCGGCCGGCGCTCCATCTCGTCCCAGGGGTCCAGATCAGGAATGGCGTTCTGCTCAAGCCAGGCTTTCAGCTGATCTCTGAACCAGCGATTGAGGCCCAGGTCCTCGGCGCTCAGGCCGAGGATTTGTTTTGCGCGCTCAAAGCGCTCCGCGTCCAACTCCCACTCGACGTCCGTTTTCGCGGGCAGCAGGGCCACAACGAGCCGGATGCCATGGCGCGCGCAAAGCTCGCGCACCCGCTCCATGAGGCGAAGCGCCTCCTCGAGCATCGGCTGCCTCTCCTGCGGAAAGACCCGAACGTAATAGCTTTGATTCAGCGACTGCCCGATGCACTGC
>CAZPNG010000121.1:0-5888 GCA_964587845.1 uncultured bacterium
TGCTCTTTTTGCAAGCGAGCCAATCGTTTGCGGACAGATTCCTCTGAATCCTCTACGGCTGATGGATCACGCGTCTTGTTCAGTTCCGCGATGACCTCTTCGCGTGTTGGATTCCTCGCCATGCGCATCTTCAGAGCCGCGTGAGCTGCTTTCAGGCGATCCAATTCCTCCTGGCGCGCTCGGGCCCGCTGGCCGCCGTCGGAGCGCTCCCTTGAGAGGAATGCCGAATCTTTTTTGGCGGCGTTCGGCCGTGAGAGCGGCAGCGTGACGCCTTGCTCCTCCAAGCGGGCCAGCATGCTGCGAATGGTGCTCACAGCCACTGCCTTCCTGGAGGCACCCCGGGTCTGATTGAACCCGGCTGTCAGCTCCTCAGCGGTCGGGGCCCTGCCAAGGCGTTGGGTCAGGTCGGCATGAACTGTCCCAAGTTGCTCAAGCTCCTTTCTTTGCTTCTCCTTCCTCTTCAAGTGACCCGCTTGGGATGCGCTCAAGAGCGGCAGGACTGTGCCCTGCTTCCTCAAACGACTCACCCTTGCGTGGACAACACTCACGCTGACCTCTTTCGTGGACGGATCTCGAGTCCGGTTCACTTCCGCCCTCAGTTCAGGGGCCATGGGCGCTCTGCCCAAGCGATTTGTGAGATCCCGATGGGCCGTTTTCAAACTCTCCAGCTCTCTTGCGAATCCTTGGGCACGTTGCGGCGGCTGAACGCTGGTGGCCCTTGAAAGCGCCAGAATCCCCCCGGCCGCTTCCAAACGCCTCAAGCGGTCGTAGACTGTTTCGACTCTGTTCTCTTGCTCATCTGCGCCCCGCGTAGCATTGATTCGGTCCCGAAGCTCAAAGACGGTCGGGGCTCGGTCAAGATCGCGGGAAAGATCCGCATGGGCAGTCTTGATGACCTCAAGGTTCGCATCCATCCGGTTGTCCCGACCATCCGAGACAGGCAAGGCCACACCCTGGTTGCGCAACCGGTCCAGCCTCTGATGGACACGCCTCAGAGTCACTTTGCGAGTCCCCGTGTCCCGGGTCGCGTTGAGCTGATCCATTAATTCGGCGGCTGTGGGGTTTCTCTTCAATCGTCCCTTCAAATCTGCATGGACTGTCTTTGTGCGTTCAAGTTCACTTTGGAAACCCTCCACCCGTTTGAGGACTGCCGTGCGCTGAGGATTTAAGAGGGGCAGCGCCAGCCCCTCTCTTTTCAAGTGCTTGATCCGCCCCTTCACCGTGCTCGCCTTGACCTCCGGGGTGGATGGTTCACGTGTGCGGTTTAGCTCGCGAGTGAGCTCGGGGACTGAAGGGTCCCTCTTCAAGTTTTGTTTCAGGTTGGCGTGAGCAGTTTTTAAGCGATCCAGCTCACGGTCGTACTGCTCCCCGCGGGCCACCTGCCGCTTCGTTTCCAGCGGACGCGGCGCTGCCACCGGCTTGGAAACCCTTTCGCCGTGAGTCTGCAAGTCATGGCCTTTCCCACGGAAATAGGTGAGAAGATTGCTCACCGTGCCTGCAGGCAGTCGGACACGCCCCGCCAGCTCTCGAATCACGGGAAACCTGCCCTTCTCGGTTCGGAAATCATTGATCGCCCCCTGCAGAGCTTCCAGCCTGAGCTGGTCCCATTCTGCCTCGCCCATGTCGCTCGGTTTGTAACGGGGAAGGACTGTCTTGACCGGCGGTTTGAGTCGGGCGAGCCAGCTGAGGACCGTGCGCCGGGGCTTGCCCAGTTCGTCTGCCAGCTTCCGGACGGAAGGAACGCGCCCCAGCCGGACAGTCATCTCTTCACGCTTTGCGGCAAGCGCTTCCAATTCCTTGGCGTGCAAATCTCTCTGCAATAATTTCGCGCGCCGCAGGCCCCGCCAAACGCTCACCTTCGAAATCTTCAGCTCCTGGGCGAGCCGAGCCGTTCCGGGAGCTTTTCCCAGCTCAGCTGTCAGCCTTTTCTGCGCCTGCCGCAGGGTGTCCCACTTTCCCATGCCCGGCCCTGAAACCTCCAGGCCTTCCTCATGGCGAGAAAGCCACTTCAGCTGATTGCGAACGCGCTGAAGCTGGATGCTGCGCTTTGACGCGAGCTCTTTCACCGTCGGGGGTCTGTCAATGTCCTTTCCTTTCAAGTCCTGCGACAAGGCGGCGTGAGCCGCCTTGAGCTGATCCAACTCGTGCCGAAAAGCGCTCGACACAGCGGCTCCCTTCACGCGGCCGCGCCTCGGCGTCGGCACCTCTTCACCGCGAGCGCGCAGCCTCTTGAGCCGCACGCGAACCTCATCGAATGTAAGGCCGAGCGCAGCGGCAAGGTCCATCGTCGTAGGCGGCTTCTTATCAGGATTCATGGCTGTAAACTCTTCGTGCTTGCCTTTCACGCGCAACAGCTCTGCTTCCGTGAGAGGAGTGTGTGGCCCTCCGCGGCCGCTGCGAGCCCCCCACTGCCCACGGTCCGGAGTCTTCACTTCCGCCTCGGCAAGCGCCACGCGAGCTGAGCTCTGCCGTCTCCCGCCTGCTTTAAGCTTCAGGCCGTGTTCCCTCATGCGGGCATGGAGCGTGAAGACCGTCGTGGGCGAAAAACCGGTTGTTCGGGCGAGTTGCTTGTAGGAAGGACTACGGCCGTTGGGTGTCATCAAGCCCCGATGGGCCCGGGTCAACTCGGCGATGCGCCGCCTTTCCAAAAGCGAAAGCGGATTGGCGGCAGGCGCGAGGGCGGGGTCGACACCACCGCCCGTTTCAGGGCGAGCAGCCAAAGTTCTGCGTCGGCTTGGCGGCGGGTTGCCGGCCACAGCCTCGGAGATGAGCGCCTCGAGCGACCCGGCATCGCTCGTATCGGCCAGCGCATTGGCAAGATCCACCAGGCGGCGCGCTCCAGCCCGCATGTGGGTCTGGTTCCCTGCGCCCGAGAAGACGCTGGACGCAACTTGCGCAAACCCCTCTTTCACGCGGCCCGCAAGGTCGTCTCCCAGGAGAGGAGCCAGTTCCTCATCGCTTCCCAAAATGTCGTGAAACACCGCGAGGGCCGCCTCGACCAAACCAGGACGCGTGCGAATGGGTTCTCCGCGGGCATCCCTCAAGTCGAGGAAGGCGTAGGCAGGACCCTCCTCACCTGCATGCTCTTTGATCGATTTCTCAGACGCGATGAAGACGACGCGCTCGCGCGTCCATGTCCGCCGCTCCTCGTCGAACACCCACATGTCCCGGGGATCGTCCGGACCCGCCGGGCCGGAGATGCCATAGCTCAGCTTCGGACTCTCCCAGTTCGTTTCCCGCTCGCCCGGGAACGCTTTCCACAATTCACTCGAGGCCCGGAGCCCCAGCTTCTCCAGGAAGCTGGGCAGTTCATCCAAGTTGTAATACCCCGCCTCCAGTACCGGGACCGCCCCGTCCGCCGAGGTCATCCCGTAAACGCGCGCCTTGCCTTCGCCGTACAATGCCAGCGGTGCGACCTGGGTGAGCGGCTCGATGTCGAGCGGATTTCCATCGAGATCGGCGAAGGTTCCGTCCGGCTTCAGCTTGATGGGGCCCTTCGCCACCATCGTCCGGCGCCCCATCCTGGAACGCGCATACCAGTTTCCATCAGCATCCACCTGCCCTTTGTCCGCTTGCAAAAGAAGTTTCGTGGGCAAGCGGCTGAAGGACGGCCTGCCCCCTTCTGTCAGGGTCGCCACTGCGCACGATACATTATTGCCCAGGTAAAACGTGAAGGGCTTTCCCGGCACGCCGCTGCCGATGGTGAACTGCGCAAAGGGCGTGCGATCGCGCTCGTCCCTCACCGTCACGCTGGCCGGCGTCACGGTCCATTCCATGAAAGGTTTCGCCACCGTGTTGAAAAAGGTCCGAACTTCAGGCAGATCGACCATGGAGACGGCCCCTCCCTTGCCGTCCACTGTCGCAATCGGGATGCGAGCCAAATCCGGGTCACCCGACGCGAGAGCCTGCAGTGAATGCCAAAAGTGAATCTTGTCTTGATCGGGCTGAATAAAAAGATAATTCAAGCGTCCATCGGGATCCCGATAGGGCTCGACCGACCCATCCGGGTTTTTGACAACCTGGAGGATCACGAGGGGCTCGAGAACCTCTGTCTTTCCGTTCATGAGAGGCCTGATAAGCCTGACGTGCCGTGAAAGAACTTGGGAGAGCTGGGTCCCGTGCTTCGGATAGCGGATGTGGCGCTGCGAAAGGTACGCGCTCTCGGTCGTTTTGAATGACTCCATCTCGCCGAGGCGCGCCATCACGTAAGCATCCTGCGCCTTCGCATTGTCCAACCTCAAACCAGCCCTGCGCGCCCGCCAAGCCATGTCGATGGCTTCCTTGGCGTTCCTGGGCTCCAGTTGTGTCGAAGTGGGTTGCTCCTCACCGTGCGCAAAGGAAATCACTTGCCGGACTCCCGAGCGGCTCACCTGGTAGATTCGGCTCTCACCCTCAAGCACCACGTGCGCGAGAATCACGTAATCCGTGGGGTCGCTGCGATTGACAAGCGCGGTCAGCGTGACCGGCTCACCCCGAGTCAGGACCTTGTCCTCCAGCCGAAATAAGGCGGTGTGCTCAAGGAAGACTTCGGGCAGCCCGAGGCTGAACACGACGGGCGAAACCCCCACGTTGACCGCCCGGGTCGTCAAGCGTCTCGCTTCCAAGCCGCCTGCCTTTTGCTCCTCCATGCGCCTCAGGACGCTCGCCTCGAAAAGCCGCAGGGTGTGTCTCAATGTTCGATCGAGGCGCGGCGGAAGACCGGTGTCGGCCTGCGCGAGCTTGGATGCAAGGGGCGTCTCGACCTTCACTGCCTTGAGGTCTTCGCTGAACTTCAGGTCGATCAAAGTCGCGAGATCGACGCCGAATGCTACTGCAATTCGCTCGAGCTCCTCGCTCGACGGCTTCACCTTCCCGGAAAGCCAGCGGCTCGCCGTGGAAGCCCCCACGCCGAGGGCCCGCACGAAATCAACTCCGCTGCCCAGCAGCCGCAGCGCCTCTGGGAGGGACTCCACAAAAGGCGTTCCTCCGTTCACCTGCAAGGGGACTTTCTTCCCCGCATGGACCACGAGGACACAAAGAGAATGATCGAACCCGATACGACCGTCCCCGATGTTTCCGCGCCCCCCAGGGTTCATGACCCGATCCCAATATTGATCCAGTTTTCCGGTGTCCTGGAGCACGCGCTCTTCCGGAAGCTCTAACCTCATCAACCCTTTCAAGGCTTCCTGTCCCTCGGGCCCTTGCGCGACAAAACGAAGGGTGGGGCGATAGACATCCACGACATAGCCCTGGCTGCTCAGGTAGTCCACCACCCGCTGCGGATCCACGTCGCCGCTCCACGTCCCCATCCACTCTTGAAGGTGCTTTCTGGAAGCTGGGCGGCTCTTGTCCGGATCATTCAGCACGATGATCGAGGCGCCCCCGTCCTCGAGCGTCCGTTGGCTCCAATTGAGCAGCGCCGGAATCTCGCCGGAGACGTAATTGAGCACGTGGCTCCACAAGACGACGTCTGCACGCACACCTTTCTCTTCTAGAAGTCTGGCAGCCCTCTGAACGTCTGCGTTTAAGAGCTCCTCGAACCGAGCGGCGCGCCCGCGCATCCGGGTAAACTGGTCGGCATTGGGTTCAATGGCAATGAGTCGGCCAATAAGCCCCTCTGCAACATCCTCGACGAAGATGCCGCTCCCGGCGCCGACGTCGATTGCGCGCCGCTGGGCAGCAGGTTTGGCGCTCGTTGCAAAAAGATCTTGAAGAATCGCCCTCAGGAGCGGAATCAGCACCAGTTCGCGCTCAGCCCGGCGCTGGAGCCTGTTCATGGCGACACTTTTCGTCTCGGCGCTCACCTCCTCGCCGCCCAACCGCTTTCTCAAGAAGGCAAGGTAGGAATCTGGATGCGCGGCGATCTCAGCGGCCACGGCGTCGGGCTGCAAGGGAAGCGCAACGCCCGC
>CAZPNG010000122.1:0-6672 GCA_964587845.1 uncultured bacterium
CTGGCGCACGGCGGGGAAGCGCTGATTTGGGTCGGGGGGCCCGTGCGGGACGCCCTGCTGGGTTTGGACCCGATCGATCAAGATGTGCAGGTCGTGAGCGAGTTCGATGAGGATGCACCCGCTCAGTTTGCGTGGGGGCCCCGCGACCTCTTCATGCATCACCCGATGCCCAGATGGTTTTATGTTCAGACGAGGCGGATCAACCGCACGCTCGCCCCCTTCATCGAAAGTTTGCCGCGGCGGGGGGGGACTTTGCACGCGCTGGGGTTCCTGGGAGAGCAGACGGTGCACTTGAGCTTCGGCCATGCCGTCACGCCGGACCGCGAGCTTCTGGCCGCCCGGCCCGATCTTTCGATCAACATGATGGCGCTTTCCGTGCGCGACCTGGATTTTCTCGATCCGTGGAACGGCCGCGCGGACCTTCAGTACGGCATCGCGCGCCTGGTGGAGCCCGTGCAGAACATGGGCGTCGACACGGTGCTGCGGGCCTTTCGCTTCAGGCACAAGCTGCTGCGCCGCTGGGACGCGCGCACGGGCGAGCTTCTTCGAGACTTTGCCGAGCGGTTGCGCAGCCGGCTGCCCGATTGGCCGAGACTGCCGGAGGAAACGCGGCGAGTCCTTCGTTCCGTGTGGCGGGAACAAGCTGAACTGCTTTTCCGGGATGCCCTTGAACCACAGAGGGCTTACCAGGAGATCGAGGGGTTTGGATTTGTGGCGCCGCTGCGGGAGTTGGGCGTCGATTTACAAGCGCTCGCGCGCCTGGCGGCCGCGCGATCGGCGGATGCGGGTGAAGGGATGCCTAGCGGTTGGACTGACGCCGGCTCAGATAGAGCCAGACGAATCCTGCCACGGCGAAGGCAATCATCAGTAGAGCGAATGCCATCTCAATCTCCTCCGGTCCCACCGTTGCGGTTGGGATGGAAACCCACGGCCAGGACTATAAGTGCAGCTGTGCTCGCAAAGAGACTCACGCGCAGGCCCAGCGGAAAACGTCCAAACAGGTCCGTAGCGAGCCCAGCCGTCAGAAGCACTTGGGCAAACGTCATGGCCGAGCGGGCAATGAACCCGGCCCTTGCAGGTCCGATTTCCTTCATGAGACTAGCACAACTCCTTTCAGATGTAAAGTCGGGGCCCCGGGCGGCTGATCAGGATACAGGGATAATCGTGTATAGTCAAATACAATATGTAAAAAATGAAAATCCTGAAAGGGCCGCGGCCGCGCGATCGCGGGAGAGGGAGGACAAGGCTCAAGCCAGGCTTCGGCCGCTCTACCGCCAATTGAATGCCGCTCTGCAAGCCAGGAATGAGCAGGCCTTCTTGCGGGCGAAGAGGCGCTTTGAGGGCCGCACGGGCGGGCGTGTGGAGGTCTACTCCGCGCGGCCGGGAGTTCATTGGGGGAAACTCAAGGTCTGGGGCAGGCCGGCATTTCAAAAATTGACTCAGCGGTTAACCCAAGCGATTCCGGGTTCGTTTCCTTTGAACCATCTGGTGGCGGAGCGTTCTCTCCAGACGATTCTCACGGGATACGGAAACAATGACGAGGAACGCATGGGGGTTGTGGCTATCAATGTGGAACGCGGCACCGGATGGATGGAGGACGATGACGAGCTGTGGATTGCGGGGATCGGCGGGCCTCTTCCCAACATGCTCCCGTTGTGGATGATGTCGTCGGCAGAACCGAAGCAAACCGCGCTCCACTCCATCGGCAGCCAGATTCTCTTCCGGATCCCCGTGGCGAGAGATTACCGCGAAGACTCGATCGATCCTGAGCGCCTGCGGGATCACCCGGAAGTGATTGAAGTCCTTGCAGGAGGGTCTTTAAGCAGCGTGGAGAGGATCTTGCTGCCCGACGGCCGCCGCGCGATCCGCAAGTCCAACCTCACGAGTGTAGACGGCGGGAAACTCTTGGGCGAAGCCAGGTACATGCGCGAGCTGCGGGCCGGCGGATTCAACCGCGTGCCGCGCATTTATGACATCCAGCAGACGCCAACGGAGCAGGGCGAGCGGATCACCGTCCTCATGGAAGACCTCGGGATGATTCCCTTGAGGAGCTGTTTTTTCGTGGGAGGACTTTTTAAACCGTTCATTGGCGGGAAAGAAGTTTGGAGGTTTGCCCTCTCCCTGTACAAGTCTCTCATCCCGCAGTTTTACGGCGTGCGCCTGAGGGAAACCCCCGAAGACTTTTTCGAGCGGTATCACCTGCGAAAGGTGGATGAGCGCATGCGCGAGACACGCGAGAAAGCGCCCGGACTTTCTGAATTGCTGGACGCGCCCGTGGTCCGGGTTCTTCAGATGAAGAGTGAGGAAAAGATCCTGGTGGGCTACCCCGCGCTGCGTCCGTTCCTTCAATTAATTGGCAAGACCGGCTGGCTGTCGCCCCCCTATCTGGCGAAAGAGTATGGCGATCTCCACTTGGGCAACGTCCTCGTGGATCCAATGGACTTTGCTCTTCAAGGAAAACTCCGCCGCTTCGGCCTCGTCGATGCCAAGCACATCCCCGAGGGAAACGACTACCTCTACGATTTTGCCAAGCTGGTGCATAACTTTCGCGGCTATGAGGTAGCCCGGATGTCTCCGCTCTATGGTTATGACCCCGTGGAGCGCGGCGACGGCATCTTCACCCTCGAAGAGTTTTTCAATGATGAAGAGGCCAACCCGTTGCCTTTCCATATGCATGATGAGCTCACGCGCGAGTTCGAGCAGTGGCTTGGAACGGCGGATGATTTCTTCGGGCTTGAGCGGGGAGGGGCCTGGAAGGTGCGCCTTCGCTTCACGCTGGGCATGCTGATGGCCGGTCTTCTCCCCTTTGAGCTCAAAGACGAACGGGTGGCGCGCACCCTGTATGTTTTTGCTCTCGAAGAGCTGAACTTCCTTATCAACATGTTCGACGAGGTGGGGCTGCTGGCTCATCTTAGCCCCCAGGCGCATCTGGACTGGCAGAAGCTCAGGGCTGGTGAGGTTCCCTCCCCGCTCGCTCATCGCTATTCCGCCGCACGATCGACAGCCCCCTTTGCATTTCGATTCAGCGAGCTTTCGCCCGAGGCAATCTTCATGAACTTTGTGCCGCACACGGCGATGCCAGGGGGCCGGGAGTGAAAGCGGCGGCTGCTTGAGTCCACGCCGCCGGGCATCATCTTTCGAGTGAGCGCGAACAGGCAGGTGCGCGCGCAAGGGGCTCTGCCGGAGGGATTTCGAGGATACCTGTTGACCCTCGTGGAACAGGAGAAGGACACCGAGAGCGTCTTGTCCTTCATTCTTAGTCGTGCGGCACGCGGGCAGGACTTGGAAGACGAGCGGAGTGTCTTCCTCCGGGGATGGCTGGAAGCCCACCACGGACCGCGCGTGCTGCACATCGGCCCGGGCCGCAAGAAATCGGGCGAGAACTTCAGCACGGTTCGGTGGATCCCGGACCAGATCGAGCCGCAAGCACGCGCGCTCGGCTTTCATGTCTTGACCGAGGCGCCTGTCTCGTTCGCAGAAGATCACCTGAAGGTTATGAGGGGCTGGGGGTTCGGCCAGGTTGATGAAAAGCTGGGACCCGGTCTGGCTTGGTGGGGAACGGGGCTTTGGGGCAAAGACATCTCGGGTCCCGTGACGGCGGCGCGCGCCGCGGCGTTTGCGAATGCCCTGAGCGAAATCTACCCGATCCTCGAACAACACCGTGTCAGCCGCTATCGCGTGTTCTCCATCTTCAGAGATCTTGACCGTGAGTCCGCGGCCGACCTTCCCGCGCCCGTGCGGCAATGGGCCGAGCGCGTGCGCGATGAGTTTCCGGACATCGTGCCGCAGCTTGTGGTGGGCCATTGGGACGCGGACATGAACTTCACGCCGGACGGGCGCGCCTTGATTCTCACCCTCGGTTCCGGAGTCGGCAAAGGTTCAACCTCTTACGCCCTCGAGGAACTCGGCTTGCCTGTCGGCAGCGAGGAAACCACCCTCATCCTGAGATTCCCCGGCCATCTCCTGGCGGGGTCGTACTCCGTTCGGCCTGATGTCAGAGCGCGCGTGGGGCCGATTGCAGCCGTCGTCAACCTGTACCCCCGCCCCGCCGATCCCCGCTACGATCACAGATACGAGTTGCGTGGCGGTACGGTGACGCGCGTCTCGGGCGTGCCCACGCCCCTTGCGCAGCCCATGCTGCGCATCGCCATCCGCCATGGACTTGTGCAAGGAGACATCGAGGGCTACCGTGCGCTGGCCCGTGACGTGGCGGCCCGTTTGTCCGCAAGCCGCGCTTCAAACCCGACCGATCCCGTCATCGGGCGGATGCGCGCAGATTTTGAACGGGCGAAGCAGGAGCGCATCGAGGCCTTGAGCCGGCAGGACACCTTTGACCGCGTGTACTGGGAGTTTGTCGCGCCGCGAGTCGCAGATTACCTGAAAACAGGCGACCAGAGGCCCGTCAACCTGCTGCTGGCCGGGCTTGCGGGCAGCGGCAAGACCACGGTCGTACCGGAGTACGCGAGATGGCTTGCCCAGGACTTGGGTGTCGAACCGATCGTCGTGCACGGGGACGACGTGCTTCTCGAAACTCCCACAGCCGATCAGGAAGCGGCCGCAAAGGAGCTGTGGGAAAACTACCGGGGGGCGATCAAGGGCAAGCAGGCGGGGGAAATCGCCCGTGCTCGCACCGAGTTTTTGAGATTTCAAGCTGGACTCGCTCGCCAAGGCTTCCGGCCCTACGCCCTGGACGCCAAGGCCTTCAGGCCCGATGACCGACTGCCCGTGAAGTTCGAAGTGTGGCGCCACGCGCGCCTCGTTCAAGCCCTCAAGTCCGGCCGGGAACTTACCCCACAGAATATCGAAGAGTACATGCTGCCCGTTTTCGAGCAAACCAGCCGTGGCCGCGTTCGCATCGGCGTGCGCCAGATTCGCGGAGTGTGGTTCTATGAGATCGTCTTCCGCCAGGCGGGGGAGCGGCTCTCGGCGCTCATAGTCCCCACGCCGCGAGGATATGATCTGCGGATCCAGCGGAACGGTGTCCCCGTCCGTAATGAAGAGGAGGCCGGCTTGGTGGATCTCAAGGCCCTCGGCCTGCAGGTTTTCGAGAGCGCCGCGAGCCGCGAGATTGTGATGACCTTGAGGCACAACCGCATTCGTCTGAGGCCGCCCACCGCGAAGGGGGGAACCTTGATTTATGAGGACCTGGAGCGCTGTCCGATTAGTATCCCGGCCGATGGTTCGCTTCAAGAGTTGCGTGTGCTCTATGATCCCCGGCCTGTTCCCAGGGTGCTCCCGACAGGCCGGCCGTTTTATGCGGGAGCCAGCCCGCTGAGTCCCCGGGTGTTCCTGCACGAAGGCATCCTCGCGCTTTTCCCATTTCTGCCGGCCGAGCGCGTGGCGTTTTGGAGCGGCCTTTCGCTTGATGAAGCCCGCGAGTCCCGGCTCGATTGGCGCGGGCTGGTGGATGCCGCGGTGCCGGTCACGGCTTCCTATCACCCGAGACTGTATCGCATGTCGATTCGCCGCGAGAAGAAGGAAGCAGGGCGCGTGGGAAGTCTGGAGGAATACATTTCCCGCCGCGGGAAGCAGCAGGGGGTTGAGGATCCTCTCATCGTCGAAAGCATGGAGTACGCGGTGCGCGAGGGCTTCGGGCGCGCGGCCACGAGCATGGGGCTCGATGAGCTCTTGTGGGATCACTACTACCGGGGAACGCTGGCGGAGATTCAGGTTGGAACGGGCGTGTTGAAGGGCTCCTACGGGGCGTCGGATCGCCTCATGCCGGTCGACGAGCAAATAACTTTGTCGGATGCCGACCGCAAGGACTTTAGACTCCGCTTCGGTCCGTCGTGGCCCTTCTCCTTTGCTCTCACTAATAGGTTGAATAACGTCACGCGGTGGGCGGTCATGGAGCTGCTTTCCGATAGAAATCAGCCGCTCCGCACGCTCTTCAGCGTGGAAAGCAGGGTCCGGCCGGGACGGATCACGGGCGTTGAGCTCGGCGGGAATCTCGGCCTCACCTTCTATGGCGATCCCTTTGCGCATCCTCCTGCTGATCCTCCCAGGCAGTACTCGGAGGAGCCCGCCCACGCGAACTTTTTTAGCGCAGCCATGAGGGGGAAACTTGGCGGGCGCATGGTTCCGGGCGCAATGATGCTGCTGCGGCCGCAAGAACTTCCCTCGGTCCGCATTCAGCATCATGACCCGGTCACCGCAAGCACCCAGACGCGGGATATTGCCTTGGGTGCGGTCTATGTCTTCCAGCTTGAGCGGCGCCTCTCGGAGCATCTTCGGGATTTGGTTGTGGAGAGCCAGGCAGCGCGTACCCTGGGCGATGCCCTTCGGGCAGACGCACTTTTCGAGCAGGCCCGGGGCCTCGTGCGCCAGTGGGTGAACCTGCTCGTGGAGCTCGCCGCATTGGGCGTGCGCGACCGGTTTCCGGTGGCCCGGCTTTACCGCGTCGTGATGATCGACGGCCAGGAGATTGTGTGGACCGCTGCCATCGGGTCGCTCACTTCCGTGACACCGGGGACCAAGCCCCGGAAAGCCGCATTTCAGTTTCTTCACGAGGTCCTGAACGACAGGCCGGTGGAGGAAGCGGTTTTGAGAAGCATCCCCGAGCCGCTGCGCCCGGTCTTCCTAGAAGAGGTGCAGCGTGCCCTGCGCTCGAGGCAACCCATCCAGGTGGAGCTCAAGACCCTGCCACAGCCGGTGTCGTTTGAAATCCTCTCT
>CAZPNG010000123.1:0-3320 GCA_964587845.1 uncultured bacterium
TCGCCTTGCGCGTGGAACGCCTGCGCCTGCGCCTCTTCCTGGGTGAACGCCTGGATCGTCGAGATGCCGGCGAACTGCTCGTGCAACTCGCCGGAGATCTCCTGCAGTTGGTGATGGATCGCCCGGCTCTTCTCCCGGATGCGCCGTTGGAGATGATAGCTGACGAGGGCGTAGAAGGGCAGGACCACGAGCGAGACCAGGGCGAGCCGCGGATGGGCCCAGAACAGCAGGACGATGATGACCGCGACGCAGGCGAGGTCCATCTGGGTGTTCACGAAGGCCGCCCCCACGAATTTCTGGGCCGACGCGATATCGGTCGTCATGCGCGAGACGACCGCGCCGATTTTCCGGCGGTCGAAAAAGCTCAGGCTCATCCGCTGGACGTGGAGGTAGAGCGCCTGCCGCAGATCGAAGATGAGGCGATGTCCGGCCAGGCCCGCGAGGTAGGAGCGCCAGTAGCTCGCGATCGCGTAGATGGCGTAGAGGACGCACAGTCCCGCCATCAGGGCATGGAGCTCGATGGGCGGCCTCGTCCTGCCGGGCTGGAAGAAATCGTCCACGAGGATCTTGATGGTCCAGGGCAGCGCGAGCGGGACCAGATACCGGAGGATCCCGAAGGCGCCCGCGGCCGCCAGGAGGCGGTAGTACGGGCGCACGTACCCGAGGAACCGTTTCACGCTGGATCGGTTTAGAGTGCCTCCCAACATGCCCGCTCGGCTCTGGGCTGAGGGCTGCGGGCTCTGGGCCAAGCCGGGACGCTCCGTCGAGGGTGCCGATGTTTGCCCCGAGCCCAGACCCCTGAGCCCTGAGCTAAGGGCCGTTTGAGAACGCACTCTTAATGGCATTGTCATGTCGAATCTCATAGTATAACATACGGGACATGATCCGATTGAAGCAGCTCGAGCTTCCGACGGTGGTCCAGTCGCCGATGGCGAACTGCACCGACTTGCCCTTCCGCCTGATCGCGCGCTCGCAGGGGATGGCGTTCGCGTTCCTCGAGATGATCGCCTCGGAGACCCTCGTGCGCGGCCTGGCCCGGACGGCCGAGATGATGCAGACAACACCCGAAGACCGTCCGTTAGGCGCCCAACTGGTCGGCTGCGATCCGGCCGTGATGGGCGAGGCCGCGGCGAAAGTCGAGTCGATGGGATTCGACCTGGTGGACCTGAACCTCGGCTGCCCGGTGCCCAAGATCGTCAGCCACGGGGGCGGCTCGATGCTGCTGCGCGAGCCGCAGACCGCACGGCGGATTTTCACGGCCGTGGTGCGCTCGGTGAAGCGAATTCCCGTCACCGTGAAAATGCGCCTGGGCTTTCGCGATGCCAGCGGCCTGGAGGCCGCGACGATCGCGCGCATCGCGCAGGACTGCGGCGTGGACGCGATCGCGGTGCATGGCCGCACGCGCGAGCAGGGCTACACCGGGACGGCGGACTACGAGGCGATCGGCCGGGTCAAAGCGGCCGTGTCGATTCCGGTGTTCGGCAACGGCGACGTCGTGGACGGCGCCAGCGCCAACCGGCTGCTCGCGGTCTCCGGATGCGATGGCGTCATGCTGGGCCGGGGGGCGCTGGGCAATCCCTGGATCTATCGGGAGGTGGAGGCGGCTCTGGCCGGCGCGTCGCCGCCCAGCACTCCGGATCTCGCCGAGCGCAAACGCGTGCTCCTCAGGCACGTCGAGCTCCAGGAGCGCTATGAGCGCCAGCCGCTGGGGCATCTGCGCCGCGTGATCTCGTGGTACTTCAAGTCGTGCCCCGGGGTCGCCGAGTTTCGCGACCGGGTCAATCGCTCCCAAAGCCTCGGCGAGCTGCGCGCCCTCATCAGCGAATTCTAAGTGAAAAGTCAAAAGGCCAAAGTCAAAAGTACAAGGCTCAAGTCAAAAGTCAACACAGTCCGACGGCAACCCCAACGCAACACGCCAACAGGAAAATGCTGGTCTTTTCATGTTTGAGTTATCATAATCTATGAGTCCTACCCCGGAGGTGCCCTGCACGTGAAAATCATCGAGACCTTCACGCCAAGCGAACTCGCAAAGATCCTGAAGCTTCACCCCTTCACCGTCACACGGTTAGCCAGAGAGGGCAAGATTCCCGCGTTCAAAGTCGGTGGCGTGTGGCGTGTTCGGAAGGATCAGTTTGAGCGGTGGATCGAGAGTAGGACGACTTCGGCAAGACGAGGGAAGACCCAGCGAGCGCGAAAGAACGATCAGGCCGGCAATGGCGCCAACTTGAAGGAGCTTGGGTATGGCGCGTAAGCGAACCGGATCCAAGGCGCTCGCGCCGCCCGACTTCGCCGCCCTCCTAGCCGACGTGAAGGGGCGCATCCAGGCGGCTCAAACCCGCGCCGTGCTCGCGGTCAACGCCGAACTTGTGCGGCTCTACTGGGACATCGGCCGGATCATCCACGAACGCCAAAAGCGCGAGGGCTGGGGCGCCGCCATCATCCCTCGGCTGTCGCGCGAACTTCACAACGAACTCCCGGACATGAAAGGCTTTTCCGAGCGCAACATCAAACGGATGCTGGCGTTCTACCGGGCTTATCCGAGCCCTGAAGCAATCGGGCCACAGCCCGTTGCACAATGGCCTGCCACGCCAAAAGTGCCGCAGGCTGTGGCACTTTTTGAGGATTCCGTCCTCTGGTTGATCCCGTGGGGGCACCACGCCCTCCTCATGGAGAAGGTTGACGACCTCGCCACCCGCCGCTGGTACATGGAGCAAACCCTCGCCAACGGCTGGAGTCGGAATATCCTGGGCATGATGATCGACGCCCAAGTCCACGCGCGGCAAGGCAAGGCGGTCACCAACTTCGAAAAGCGCTTTCCCGCCCCGCAATCGGACCTCGTGCAACAAACCCTGAAAGACCCGTACATCTTCGACTTCCTTACGCTGACCGAACCCTTCCAGGAACGCGAGCTTGAAACGGGCCTCATCCGTCACCTGGAAAAGTTCCTGCTCGAACTCGGGCAGGGCTTCGCCTTCGTCGGTCGGCAGTTTCGCCTCCCTGTCGGCGACGAAGACTTCTATATCGATCTGCTTTTCTACCATCTGCGCCTGCGGGCGTTCGTCGTCATCGAGTTGAAGAAGGGGAGGTTCAAACCCGAGTACGCGGGCAAACTGAATTTCTACTGCAATGTCATCAACGAGCGCCTACGGCATGGCACCGATCAGCCGACCATCGGCCTGATCCTCTGCCAGGGAAAGGATCGCGTGCTGGCCGAGTACGCCCTTGCCGGCATCGACAAGCCCATCGGCGTGTCGAGCTACGAACTCACGCGCGCCCTGCCGCCCAGGCTGCGATCCGCCTTGCCGACCGTGGAGGAACTG
>CAZPNG010000124.1:0-2787 GCA_964587845.1 uncultured bacterium
GTCCAGTTCAGGCTCAGTCAGGGCGCGGTCCGCAAGGAAGCGCCCCTTTCCGGCGCCGATCTCCAGCTCCACGGGCCGCGCGCGCCCGAAGAGCGCCGCAGGAGCGAATGGCGGCGCGAGCTCTTCGAGCTCCGCGCCGCCCGTCCCGCTCCAGCTCATCAACCGCGCGCGCGCGGCGTCAGTCGATGACCGTGACACGCACGCGCTCGCCGGAGCGAAGCAGCTGCTGGTTGGCCTCCATGACCACAACCGAGTTGGAGTGCATCAACGTGCGCAGCATGTGGGAACCCTGATTGCCGGCGGAGCGCACCAGGTAGTTCTTGCCCGTGCGGTGCAGAGCCGTTCGCACGAAATACACGCGCTTGGAGCGGTTTCGGATGTCGCGCTCCAGCTCCGCCGTCACTTCCCGGCGCTTGCGCCACTCCTTGTTCATCAGCCGCAGAATCACGGGCCGCACGAACTCCTCAAACTTGAGAAACGTGGCCACTGGATTGCCGGGAAAACCGAACACCAACGTGCGGTCGCGCGTGCCAAAGTACAGCGGCTTTCCGGGCTTCATGTCGAGGTTCCAGAACATGCCCTTCACGCCCTGCGCCGTGAGCACTTCGTTCAATTTCTCGAACGCGGCGAGCGACAGGCCGCTTGAAATCAGAAACACGTCCGCTTCCAGTCCGCGCTTCACTTTCCAGGCGAGGGTGAGCGGATTTGCTCCGATGCCCAAATGGATGGGCGTGGCTTCCAGCTCCCGCACCATGGCGTCGAGCATCCAGGCGCCCGCGTCCCGCACCTTGCCGGGCCCGGCGGGCTTCCCCACGCCCACAAACTCCGGGCCCACGGTGAGAATCGCCACCGTGGCGCGCGGATAAACCAGCACCTGGGTGACGCCGAGAGCCGCAAGCAGAGCAATCTCCTGCGCCCGCAAGCGCTTGCCCCTTGGCAGGATCACGTCCCCCTGCGCCACATCCTCGCCCTGCTGGCGGATATGGTCGCCTTGACGCAATGAGCGGAACACGCGGATCTCAGGGCCCGCCGCCTCGGCGTCCTCCGCCATGACCACGGCGTCGGCGCCCTCCACGAGCGGCGCGCCCGCCTCGACTTGCACCGCTTCTCCGGGCCCGAGCGTTTTCGCCACGAACTTGCCGGCGCGGACGCGGCCCACGAGCTTGAGCTTCGCCGGCTGCTGCGGATCGGCGCTCGCCACATCGGCGCTGCGCACCGCGTAGCCGTCCGCCTGGGCCATCCCCACGAGCGGGAGGGCCTGGGCCGCCCGAATTTCGCGGGTCAGGACAAGCCCGAAGGCCTCCAGCAGCGGCAGCATCCTGGGTTCCTTGAAGCCGACGTTCGAGAGGATCACTTTCCTTGCTTCCAAATAATGGAGCATCTCAATCTCCTTTTGCACGAAAGGTCAGCAGGAAGAGTGGAAGATCGAAACACGGGGCTACGTGCGGGGCACCGCGAGCGGTCCATCACGCCGGCAAGCCGGCGGCGACGCCACGCTCCACGCCCTACTTTCCGAGGGCTGAGCGCGGCGGTCGTCTTGTGAGTCCCTGATGGAAATGACACGCCCGAATGAATGCCTGAAAGGAAGTGCCCGTCACACTGCCTGCGTTTCGCAAATTGGGCTCGCTGCCCTGCTTTAAGCTCCCTGCTGACACGCGCTATCGACCGTTCCTCCCCACTCCCGGGAACGGTTTTCGACATTATATCAGAGAGTGCCGCTGATAGAGAGAGGGAAGGACCTGGTTCCCTGGGACCCCGTCCCAGGGAACCGGTAAAGAAGGGCCTCCGGGCAGCAGCACCTGCCTCTCTTTCCTCTTCCCTATTTAAAGGAGCTGCTATCCCGGGGCGCGTTTCTCAGGCGCGCCCCGGCGCTCCGGAGGCCCAAAATCGACACTCAACCAAACCTGTCGTCCTGAGCGAATCCTCTTCCCTTCGCGAAGGACCTCTGCCTTACGCAGCGCGCGCCGTGGCCGAGCGCCGGTCGGCCGCCAAGGCCAGATCGCGCGCCGCGTCAGTCGCGAGCGACAGGGATCCATCCGCGTTTAAGTCCAGATATCCCCACGCAGCCATGGAGAAGCCGGACTGAATGAGGAGGTCAGCCGCCTCGCGCAATCCGGTTCGGTACTCGCGCTTCGTCCTCAGTGCGTTGGGATCAAAATTGAGCACGTGCGCGGAAACCCGCACGTGCCTGCGCGCCACCCCGCCTGCGCGCAGGAGGACGACGCGGCCGGGCGAATATCCGCCCGGCCGGCCGTCTGAAAAGTCGAAGCGCCCGCGTGCAACACCTGCCTCTTTTCCCTCGCCCTCTAAAAGGTGCTGCGAGTGGACGGCCCGCCTTAAGACGGCACCGACGTCGAGGTCCGACATCTCAGCCAGGGGCTTGTGATGCCAGCTCACATCGATGCCTCGCGCCAGAAGCGAGTCCAAGACTCCACTGTGGCGCAGGCGCTCGACTGTTTTCATGGAATCCGCGACAAAGATGAAACCGTTGCTGCTTGCGCCCGAGGGCAAGTCCGAAAAATCCAGGATGGAGGGGTCGTCCGTCAAAATGACGCCGCTTGAGCGGCTTGCGCGATTGGACTCAATGACGGAATCAGGCGGGATGAGGCGAAGGGGAAGATCGGGGCGCTCGACGTCCCTCGATGCAAGGCGGGCCTGCAGGCCATGTTCCCGCGCGAGGGCCAGCGCATAGGAGAGCAGCACCCGCCGGCGCAGCCGCGTCAGGAACGCCCGCTGCCGGGCCTGCGTCATTCGGAGGATATGAGTAAAAATAAATAGTGTATTGAC
>CAZPNG010000125.1:0-4824 GCA_964587845.1 uncultured bacterium
GGGTCGGCTGCCAAGTCCCTGAAGGTCGAGAGACCGAAAGTGGGGGCGCCGGGAGCCGGGGCACCCGCTGAAAGCGGGTCGGCTGCCAAGTCCCTGAAGGTCGAGAGACCGAAAGTGGGGGCGCCGGGTAGCGCGCTTGCATTTGCTGCGGGGCTCTTGTACCATCAAAGTTTAATGAAACCCACGTGCGCACTCCTGGTTCTTGTGGCTTTCGGAAGCGTTCTTGCGCCGCCTACCCGCGCGGAAGTCGTGGATCGCATCGTGGCCGTGGTGAACAACGAACCGGTCACGCAAGACGAGCTCGACCAGTTTTTGCGGCCGCTGTACGAGGAGTACCGAAAGGCCTATGAGGGCGCGGAGCTCGTGGAGCGCCTGGAGGAGGCGCGGCGCAGCCTCTTGAACCAGTTGATCGAGGACCGGCTGGTCTATCAGGAGGCCAAGCGGCGCGGCGTCGTGGTCGATGACTGGGAGATCGACGATGCCGTGAAGGACTTTGAGAAGCAATTTGAGTCCCAGGAAGCGGCCGAGGCCGTTCTCACCCGACAAGGCATGACGATGACGAAGCTGCGCGAGCGCTACCGCGAGCAACTCTCCATCCGCAAGCTGCATCAATATGAGGTGCGCTCGCGGATCGTGGTCTCCCCGCAGGAGGTCGAAGCGTATCATCAGGAGCACGCCTCTGAGTTCGGGGAGCCGGAACAGGCGCGGGTGCTGGAAATTTGCGTGAAGAAAGCCGGTCCGAAGGCCGGGCAAGGCGGGCCCTCGCCCCGCGATCGGGCTCAGGCCGCCTTGCAGGAGATCGAAGGCGGGGCCGACTTTCGGGAGGTGGCGCGCGCCCGTTCCGAAGACAGCCGGGCGGCCGAGGGCGGGGAAATGGGGTGGGTGAAGCGCGGCGAGATGGTTGCGGCAGTGGACGATGCGATCTTTTCACTCCAGGCGGGCAAGCATTCCGGCATTGTCGAAGTGCCCGAGGCCTTCCATATCTTTAAGGTCATCGAAAAGAAGTCGGCCACGGTGAAGCCGATGGAAGAGACCCGGGCTCAGGTGGAGGCGGTCATGACCGCCCAGAAGGCGCAGGCGCGCTACAAGGAATGGATGGAGCGCCTGAAGAAGAACGCCTTCATTTCCATCAAGTGACCCGTCGCCACCGTTTACCCGCGACGGGTCATCCTGAGGGAGCCCGAAGGGCGACCGAAGGATCTCTGAGAGATCCTTCGGCGAGAGACGGGGGTCGCCTCAGGATGACGGCTTGGAGGGTCATCCTGAGCGAAGCGAAGGATCTCTGATGTCCCGTATCCCTGTCATCGGAATCACAATGGGAGATCCGGGCGGGGTGGGGCCGGAGATCACCCTTGCCTGCCTGCCGCGGCTCCTACGGGAACGCGCGGCTTGGGTGCTGGTGGGCGAGCTCGCCGTCTATGAAAAAGCGCGCCGCTCGCTCGCCCGCCGCCTGCCTTTGTTGGACCTCTGTTTGATCCCCGAGCGGCACGACTTCAAACCTCATCGGGCCTACCTGATTCCTCTCGGTTCCCCCCAGGCCCGCCGCTTCAGGCCGCGGGCCTGCACGGCCCTCAATGGAAGGCTTGCCTTCGCCTCTCTGGCGCGCGCCACGGCATGTGCGCGTTCCGGCGTGTTCGATGCCCTCGTGACGGCGCCCGTCTCCAAGGAAGCCATTGCTAAGACGCAACCTGGTTTTCTCGGCCATGTCGAGTTTTTTCGAAGAACGTTGGACAGGCCGAAAGCCATCATGGCGTTTGCAAGCCGCGATCTGGTGCTCTCTCTCGCCACCGACCACCTTCCACTTCGCCGGGTGCCCGGCGCCCTTGCGCGTGTCGACTGGCGGATCCTCTTGACGTCCACTCAAACGTTTGCCCGCCGGCTGCTCAAGCGGCGCGTGAGCCGGGTGGCGCTCTTCGGACTCAATCCCCACGCGGGAGAGGGCGGGCTTCTGGGAAGTGAGGAGCGGCAGCTCTCGCGCCTGGCCGGCCGTGCGCGTCGCTGGGGCGTTCGCATCGCAGGCCCCATGGCTCCCGATACGGCGCTTGCCCGCATGAAATCAGAGGGCCTTTGCGCCGGGGTGGCCCTGTACCACGACCAGGGGCTTGGGCCCTTCAAGGCGCTTTACTTCGACGAGGGCGTCCAGGTGACGCTCGGCCTTCCATTTATACGCACCTCGCCTGACCACGGCACGGCCTTCGACCGCGCGTATCGCGGCGCCGCCCGAGCGGCCTCCATGCAGCGCGCCTGTTGGGTGGCCTTTGAGCTTTGCCGTACGGGAAAGCCATAACCCGTTTACCTGTAATATCTTATGAGTTTTCCATTTGCAGCCCACACCCATTTGACACGCACAAGACCATCGGGTAGACTTTCACTGTCGATTCGTAAATTGCGTTTGTCCACGAGCCGTGTGCTTCCGTGAACCGTAATTTGGGTTGAGGTGGGCGCGGGTTTTTTTTAACGCCGAACAATGAGACATTTACAAAGCATTTTAGCAATGCATTCAAAATTGCGAGCCATGAACATGAAGAAGATTCTCTCTGTCCTCACCTTGATCGCCTTCACGGGCACGACGCTGCTCGCGGGCCCTCCCTCCGCCTGGTCTGAGGAGGCGGCGAGCCGCGACTGGAGAATCCCCGTCACGATTCCCGCGGAGCTTGGACGCGTGGAGGAGATGTGGCTGCCTCAAGGCTCCCAGGAGCGCCTGGTGGTGTACATCCAGGATGCGCACACGCACCCCGAGGCGCAGGAAAACATCCGCAAGATTCTGCATCATCTCGAAAAATCGAACGGCGTGAAACTTTTCACCGTGGAAGCCGCGTCGGGTCCTCTGCATCCGGAGATCCTCGATCTCTCGAGCCGTCCTGAGATCAACGTGCAGGCCGCCGAAGATCTCATGAAGCGCGGCATGTTGAATGCCATCGAACTCTTTGCGCTGGACCACTACTATGCCAAGGGGCAGGGCCTGGTGGCCGGCATCGACGACCCCGAACTGTACAAGGACAACCTCAAGGTCTTCCGCTCCGTGCATGAGCTTCGGTCCCTCTACGAGGGCGATCGCGAAGCCCTGGCTGAAGAGCTCTCGCTCCTGAAGTCCCGCGTCTACAACACCGATCTTTTGAAGCTCGACACGCACCTGGGAACCTACGAGACGAAGGACCGCGACCTGATCCGCCACGTGCGCTTTCTGGCCACGCTCGCGGAGAAGCATTTCGGCATCCGCTTAAACTCGAGCGACGAGGACCTGCGTTTTCCCCATCTGATGCGCCTGCTCAAGCTCGATGAGATTGAAGCCGAGCTCAAACGCAAGCAGGAGACCGTGTCGGTCGAAACCGAAAAGGTTCTGCATGAGTTCGCCATTCTCGGGAAGAAGGAGGCCGCTCAGCCGTTGATCGAAAAGATCGGAGCCGGAACGCTCCACCGCCAGTCGGTGGCGCGCGAAGAACTGGAATCGGGCCTCGCGTACCGGGAGTCGGTGCGCTACTCCCTCGAGGACCTCTTGGCTCTCGCGGAAGGCAAGATCGACTTCGCGGCCTATCCCACGTTCCGCAACTGGGCCATCTACCACGTGGCGCAGGATGAAATAATCAGCGACGAACTTTTCAAGGAACTCGACCTGCTGCGCGAGGCGATGCTCGGCGTGCTCGCCAAGACGCCCGAGGAGCAGACCGCCGTTCAGCTCGACCGCTACGTCAAGCTGCTAGGCAAGATTCTGGCCCTGGAAGTGAACCGCGACGAGATCGCGTATTATCGCCAGCGCAAAGCCGAACTCATGCCTTCCAACATCGCAGCCCACCTGAGTCAACTGGCCGAAAAGGTGGGCATGGGTGAGCCCGGACGTGCGGCCAATTTTTCCGAAAAGATGGCTGCGTTTGACGAGCACCTGAAGCTCGTCGAGCGCTTCTACCGTGTCGCGGAAGAGCGCGATCAAGCATTCGTGGCGAATCTCCAGGCCCTGATGCGGGAGCGCGGAGAGTCCCGCGCGGCGCTCGTCTCCGGCGGTTTCCACGCCGAGGGCCTGACCGCGGAGATGCAGAAAGCCGGCCTTCCTTATATGGTGGTCATGCCGCGCATCACGACCGAAGCGCCCCCGGACCTTTACCTCAAGCGCATGATGAACCAAATGGATTTCATTTTGCCAAAAATGCTCAAGGCGGCCGAAGCACCGCTCTCGGTGACGATGCCTCCTGTCACGTTGTCTGAGGTGTTTCTCGGCACTGATGGGGCCAGCCTGCAGAATGTCATGACGGAGCATTTAATGGCAGTTGCTGCAAGAGACGGTGAGCTCAACGTGGAGAGATCGAACCGATGGGCCGCAGGCCGGGCGCTGCCTTTTCGCATTGATGCCATTAAGCAGGGACCTGAGCCTGAAATATCGCTTTCACTTGGGCCTGCTGTCGTGACGATTGCCAGCTCCACGATCCGGGAGCCGTATCGCATTGTTGATGTCCTTCCAAGCCGCACGGCCACCGCTCGCGTGGCTTCCATCGGGGCCTCGCCGAGCGGCACAGCCGGTGCCGCCGTGGGCGCCATTGTGCCATTTTCTCCCGGAGACGGTTCCGACAGCGTTCCCATCGAGCCGCCGCCGGGCGAGGGCGTAGCTGCGCTGCCCTTGGTGGCGCCCGTCGCTGCATTCGATGCGCCTGACGGAAGCGGCGGGGATGAGAAGCCTTTGGAAACCTTGACGGCTGTGACGACCGACATCCAACTTCCCGATGTGGGTGTCACGGTTGCCGGCCAATCCGCCGCGCCGGCAGTCACCGGCATCGCGCCGGCAGGCGGCGCACCAGGCGTTGTTCCTCCTGGGAGCATATCCATTACTTCGGG
>CAZPNG010000126.1:0-2512 GCA_964587845.1 uncultured bacterium
CCACGCCGACGCGCCCGCGCCCGTTGCCCACGACCACCAGGGCGCTGAACGAAAAACGCCGCCCGCCCTTGACAACCTTGGCATTGCGGTTGATGGCAATGACCTTCTCCTGGAAGCCGACGTCCGCCCCGGCCGCCCCACCGATCGCGGGATCTGATTCGCCGGGGCGCCCCGTGCGCCGCGCCACCCGTTCACGTGTCACCTTCGGTTCAGACAACGGATAAGCCTCCTAGAAATGAACGCCTTCTTTTCGAAGCGCCTCGGCAAAGGCCTTCACGCGCCCGTGGTAAAGGTACCCGCCGCGGTCAAAAACGATCCGGTCGATGCCGCGCGTCTTGAGTTCCGGGGCGAAGGCCTTGGCCAGCTCGCCAGCCGCTCTTATCGTGCCGCCCCCGGGCACGTCCTTCACGAAGTCCGGATGACGCGTAGAAAACGAGTACAAGGTCGTTTGATGCAAGTCATCGATCACCTGCGCGTAAAAATGCCCGTGAGAACGGTGCACGCAAAGACGCGGACGCTCGGGTGAACCGACCACCTTCTTGCGGATGCGCGCGTGGCGGGCTTGACGCAGGATCTCTGATCTCATCATGCCTTATGCCCCCGCGCCCTTGGCGGCTCCGCCCAAGCTCTTGCCTTGCTTGCGGCGAACCACTTCGCCCGTGTAGCGAACCCCCTTGCCCTTGTAGGGCTCGGGCGGAAAGTAGCTGCGAATGTTTGCGGCCACCTGCCCCACGAGGGCCTTGTCAACGCCGCTCACGCGCAGGTGCGTTTGCTTCTCCACTTTGATCTCGATGCCTTCCGGGATGTCCATCACAATGGGGTGCGAAAACCCCAGCGCCAGGTTGAGCTTCTTGCCTTCCAGCGCGGCGCGGAACCCCACGCCTTCGATATCGAGCTCCTTGAAAAAGCCCTGGCTCACGCCGAGAACCATGTTGGCAATGAGCGTGCGCGACAAGCCGTGCAGAGAGCGGTCCAGCGCCGTGGTGCCGACCGGGCGCACCACAATCTGCTTTTCAGCCAACTCGGCGCGGATGCGCGGATGCAGCGTGAGGGAGAGCTTGCCCTTCGGCCCCTCCACCCGCACCGTGGCCTCCTCAATCTTCACCTGGACCTGATCCGGCACCGCAACCGGTTTCTTGCCGACGCGTGACATCTCACCATACCTCGCAGAGAAGCTCGCCGCCCACGCGCTGGCGGTGCGCCTCCCGGCCCGAGAGAACCCCCTTCGGGGTGGAGAGCACGGAACTCCCTATCCCCCTAAGCACATTGCGGATCTTGTCGGCTCCCACGTACATGCGCCGCCCCGGCTTGGAAACGCGGCGCAACGAGCGGATGGCCGGCGCCCCGCCCCGCAGGTAACGCAGGTAGATCCGGCAGTAGCGCTTCGGGCCATCCGCCACGACCTTGAAGTTCTCGATGAACCGCTCTTCCTTCAAGATTCTGGCGATCTCCAGGGTGATCTTGGCAGCCCGCGGCGTGCAGCGCTCCTTCCGGGCGCGCTGCGCGTTGCGCAAGACCGTCAAAAAATCTGCAATCGGGTCCGTGATCATCTCTTCACCAGCTCGACTTCACCACGCCCGGAATGAGGCCTTGAGAGGCCAGCTCCCGGAAGCAGATCCGGCACAGCCCGAAGCGGCGCATGAACGCGCGCGCCCGGCCGCACTGCCTGCATCGGTTGTACTTGCGGACGCGATACTTCGGCGTGCGCTTTTGTTTGATGACGAGGCATTTTTTAGCCACTCAGGATCTCCGTCATGATGTCATTTTCGCAGCGGCAGGCCGAGGTACTCAAGCAGCCGGCGCGAATGCTCCTTGTTGCGGGACGTGGTCACCAGGGTAATGTTCATCCCCTGGACCTTCTTCACCTTGTCGAATTCGATTTCGGGGAAAATGATCTGTTCTTGAAGCCCGAAATTGAAATTGGCCTGGCCGTCGAAGCTGGACGGGTCGAGGCCGCGGAAATCGCGGACGCGCGGCATGGCCACGTTAAACAAGCGATCAATGAACTCATACATCCGGGCGCGCCGCAAGGTGACCTTCAAGCCGATGGGTTGTCCCTGGCGAACTTTGAAGTTGGAGATCGACTTTTTGGCCCGCGTCACCAGAGGCTTCTGGCCGGTGATGGTGGCCAGCTCCGCCGCCGCCTGGTCGAGGATCTTGATGTCCGTCGTCCCCTCCTTGACGCCCATGCTCACCACGACCTTGTCGAGCCGGGGCACTTGGTGTACGTTCTTGAAGCCGAAGTCCTTCATCATCGACGGCACCACCTGCTTACGGAACTGATCTTGCAGCCTCGCAACCATCAAAAGAGCTCCCCGCACTTGCGGCAGGAGCGCTTCTTGGAGCCGTCTGCCAGGAGGGTGTACTTCACGCGCATGGCCTTCTGGCAGCGCGGGCAAACGACCTGAAGGTTGCTCGCGTGAATGGACCCCTCGCGATGCACGAGGCCTCCTTTGGGATTTGCCTGCGTGCGGCGGGTGTGCACCTTGAGCATTTGCACCCCTTCCACGAT
>CAZPNG010000127.1:0-3831 GCA_964587845.1 uncultured bacterium
GTGGAGCAGCGCCGCTCAAAGTGGTTTTTGAGGCATCTGGGACCCAGGCGCGGGCCTCCGTCCGGCCTCTGGCCCTGGCGTCTTTGGATGCGGACGGGGATGGCAGGCCCGAGTTCAGCTACATCCCGGACAGCGGAAAGGTTCGCACGCTCAAGCACGTCTACACCAAGCCGGGCACCTTCACGGCACGTTTCCGTGTCGAAGATACGGACGGATTTGCCCGTGAGACAAAGCTGATTATCCAGGTGGGCGCACCCACCCGCCGGCCGACCATTTTCATCACCAGCCCGCTGCCGGATTCCCCGGGCGACCGGGTCGAGGTCGAAGCGGGGCTCGCAGGCCCCATCGAATTTCAGGCCGACATCAACATCGGGAATGCCGATGCCACAAATGAAGACATCTCGCTCGTGGAATTCGATCCGGGAGACGGCACGGGGAAGGTCAGCCTGCCGCGCCTGCCGGATTTTTCGAACCCCGAAGACCAGGAGCTCTTCACGCACCGCTACAAGACCTTTGGCACGTTTGCCGCCAGCTTCCGCGTGGTGACAAAGGACGGCGTCGAAGGGGAGGCGGAGCGCCTCATCGTGTCCCGCGTGTTTAATCTGCCCTTCGGTCTGGGCTTGCAGCGTCTCCCTCAGGCGGAGTTCCGCGTGGAGCCCAACCCGCAAAACGACACGGCGGCGTGTGTCCTCTTGACGGACCTGAGCAAGGCGGACCGCATCCGCGGCAACATTCTCAAGATCGCCAAGATCGAGATTGCGTGGGGAGACGGCACAGAGGAGTTTGAGCAGGGGGTTTTGGATCCCGGCGGGATGGTGCTGACGCCGCCCGGAAGGGAGTTTCGCCACACCTACCTGGCGCCCGGCCGCTACCGGGTGACGCTGACTGTCACCAATGCCGTCTCGGTTCGGCGCATCGATCCGGACACCGAGGAGCCGGAGCGCGTGGTGGTGAACCTGTCGGATTCAGCCACGTTGACCTACGAGGTTCCCGACGATCCCCGAAGGCCGATTTTTCTCATGAGCCCGGAGATAGACCAGAAGATTGCCGGCAATGCGGTGAGCGTCGTGGCGGGAACCGCGGCGTTTGAGGAAGGCGACGAGGTGCAGTTCCAGATCAAGGGAGTGGAGGATACCGATTTCAGGCCCTTTGGCACGTCTGTGCGCGCGCGGCCGTTTGTCCGATTCTTGGAAACGACGGCTGAGTCCGACGGCCCCTGCCTGCTGCGGGCCATGCTTCTGCGCGAGGACCGCAGGTCGGCGCTCTTTAGTCCGGAGATTCCGGTCGTGATCATCAATGACGAACCCGATGACGCAGAAGTCCAAGAGATCAGGGACACCGAGGGGCTTCTCACCCGGACCCAGCGCGTGGAGCCCAACAAGACGATGCGCATGATTTCAGGGATGATCGAGATCCTCATCCCGCCCCTGGGCCGGCGCATGCCGGGCATGATCGAGACCGCGATGATCGTGCAGCAGAATGCGCTTGACGACTTGCCGGCGCCGGTCGAGGGCAACTCGGACGGCTTCAGCGACCTCACGGACAAAGGACGGCTGCGCCCGATTGCGTTCGATCTGACCTTGCTGGACCCGTCCATGCAGGGCGGTCTGATTCGGGAGCTCAAGGAGCAGGCTTTCGTAAGGGTTCCCTTCGCTGGCCATCTGGACGCCGCCGACGAGGACAACGTGGCGGGCGGGGTGCCGCGCAGCTCACTCGCCTTCTTGAGTTTTGATGAGACAGCCGGCAAATGGCTGCTCGAGCTCGGCGGCGGGCTGACGGTGGGATCCCAGACCCTAAACGCCGGCACCAGCCACTTTTCCTTCTTCACCGTCGCCGGGCAGGGGCGGGAGTGTCCTGCGCCAGAAACGTGCCCGACGAACGGCTGTCCTCGGGCTTCAACCTGTCCCACGGAATGTCCTGATCCGAGCACCTGTCCGACACGACCGGAGTGTGTCCGGGCTTCAACCTGTCCCCCCGTGTGTCCTGATCCGAGTACGTGTCCGACGAACGGGTGTCCCCGGGCTTCAACCTGTCCCCGCACCGACTGTCCTGCTCCAAGCACATGCCCGACGGACGGTTGTCCTCGGGCTTCGACCTGTGACGACGGGGGTTGTCCTGCTCCAAGCACTTGTCCGACGAATGGTTGTCCTCGGGCTTCAACGTGTGGCCAAACAGGGACGGGTCCCGGAGGCGGCACCGGCGTGATCATTATTCCCACAGGCACGGGCACAGCGACCGGCACCGGGACGGGGGACTTGACGACCATCATTCCTCCGTCTGTGGGCCTGCCGCCGGATGGCACGCGCTTCCTGCTGGCGAGCGGCGATACGACCGACAGCCAGCTTGTGCAGGGCGATGTGCCTTTCTTGGAAGGCGAAGAGGGCGTGCCTTACTTCGGCGACCTGATCGATCCGCGGGCCGCCGGCTCCGTGGGCTCCAGCGGCCCGTATTTCTTCACGTCCGAAGAGGGACTTGGCCGGAAGGCCCCGGCTGCGGCCTGGGCTTCGGACCATCCGGCCCCCGCTGTCAAGAAAAAGAAGCCGCTTTACCTCGGGTTTTTCAACCCGTGGTCGGCCTTCTGGGCGTCGCCCTTTGATCCGTTCAACATCTTCAAGATCCGCCTGCGGTAAGCCGAAATAAACAAGGGGAGCCGCGGCTGGGCCGGGCTCCCTCGCCCATGAAAACGCTTTCCCTCGACTCGCGTTCCCTCGCCCTCTTTCGAATCGGCTTGGGCCTGGTTATCTTGGGGGACCTTCTGGTCCGCGCCACCGACCTGCGGGCGTTCTACACGGACGCCGGGGTCTTGCCTCTGGCGGCGCAGGTGGGAGAGTTCGCCTTGCCGTGGCGCGTCTCGATTCACCAAGTGAGCGGCCTCGCGGCCGTGCAGGCCCTGCTCTTTCTCGCGGGCGCATGTTTTGCCGTCATGCTGATCGCGGGATGGCGCACGCGGACGGCGAGCGTCTTAAACTGGCTGTGGCTCGTCTCCCTGCATTCGCGCAACCCCATGGTGCTTCAGGGCGGGGATGTGTTCCTGCGGCTCCTAGCTTTCTGGGGCATGTTTCTTCCTCTTTCGGCCTGCTGGTCACTTGACGCGCGCAAGGAAGGAAGCCGGGCGGAAGGCGGGCATGCTTCCCTGATTCCCTCCGTGGCCTACGCGCTCCAGATCGCCTTTCTTTACGGGTTCAGCGTGGCCTACAAGGTGAGCGCGAATGCGCGGGGCATCTGGTGGCCGAAGGGTGAAGCCCTCTATTACGCTCTCCACATCGACCAATTTGCCACTCCCCTGGGCCATGCGCTCCTGAACTTTCCTGCGCTGCTCAAAGTGTTGTCTTATGCGGTGCTCGGAATCGAAGCCCTCGGCCCCTTGCTGCTCTTCATCCCGTTTGGCCTTGGCTTCTTCCGGCTCGCAGCCGCCGTCGCGTTCCCGCTCCTGCATATGGCTTTTGGGTTGTGCCTTCGGCTGGGGCCCTTTCCCTACGTGGCGTCGGTCGCAATGCTTCCCTTCCTGCCCTCCTTCTTCTGGGATCGCGCGAAGGCGCGGCCCTCGGGCGAGGGGCAGCATCCTGCTGCAAAGAGGGGACGGTCCTGGCGCTCGCTCGGAAGAGATCTGGCGGTGGGTTTCTTTACCGTCTATGTGTTTCTCTGGAACATGGGGGATGTCAATGCGCGGTTCCTCCTGCCCCAGCCGATCCGATGGATGGGATTTCTGCTGGGCTTGGACCAGCAGTGGAACATGTTCTCCCCGCCCCTGACCGATGACGGATGGTACGTCATTCCGGGGAAACTTCGAAATGGGGAGGTGATCGACGTGTTCCAGGGCGGGGGGCCGGT
>CAZPNG010000128.1:0-7549 GCA_964587845.1 uncultured bacterium
CGCGGCGAGCGCACCGTCATCCTTTCCACGCACATTTTGCCCGAGGTCAGCATGCTCTGCGAGCGCGTGCTGGTCATGAACGAGGGGCGCATCGTGGCAAGCGACCGCCTCTCGGCCCTCGAGAGCCGCTTTGCGGAGCGCCAGGAGATCGAACTCACCGTGCGCGGGTCGGCGCAAGCCGTGGAATCGAAGCTGCGCGCCATTCCCGGCGTGCTCGAGGTCCGGAACCTGCAGGAGGAGGACGGCGTGACCACCGTTCAAGCGGCGCTCTCGCGGGACCGCGACTTGAGGCCGGAGGTGGCGCGCGCGTGCGTTTCCGGCGGCCTGGAGCTCCTGGAAATGCGGGAGGCACGCGTGAGCCTAGAGGAAATTTTCGTCAAGCTGGTCACCGAGTCCGGGCCGCCGGAGGGCGTGCCATGAAAAACGTGCTCCTGATTCTGGAGAAAGATGTTCGCTCGTTTTTTTCCTCTTACGCGGCGTACGCCGTGATGGGGATTTTTCTTCTGATCAGCGGCTACTTCGCCTTCTCCTCGTTCCTGTATTTCAGTCTGATCTCTTTTCAGCTGGCCAGTAACCCCTTCATGGGCGGAGAGCGCATCAATCTCACCGAGGTCGTGGTGCCGGCGCTCTTCCTCAACATGGGCGTCATCATGCTCCTCATGATGCCGGTGCTCACCATGCGCTCGTTTGCGGAGGAACGCAAGCGGGGAACCCACGAGCTCCTGTGCACGCTGCCCCTGCGCGATGCAGAGATCGTGTGGGGAAAGTACCTGGCTTGCCTGAGCGTGTTTGTGGCCATGACCGCACCGACACTCATTTACTTCGCCGTGCTTCGGGCCGTGGGCGGCGTTTTCGAATGGAAGACCCTGCTGTCGGCCTACCTCGGGCTCGTGCTGTTGGGGGGATCGTTCATTGCGCTGGGGATTTTTGTTTCAACCCTCACCGACAGCCAGGTGGTGGCTTCCTCCCTGTCGTTCGGCTGCCTGCTCCTCTTCTGGATTCTCGGGTGGTCGGGAGAAATGGCGCGCGGGGGGTTCGGATTGTTTCTGCAGAACCTTTCGATTTTTTACCACTTTGAGCGGTTTGCGAAGGGCGTTCTGTCGCTCGCGGACATCCTGTACTACATCCTCTTCATCTCTTACTTTCTATACGCCACGCTGCGCGCCCTCGAGCTGCGCGTCTGGAGGAGCTAGGGATGGGCGTGAATCTGTTGGGACTGTTTCGGCGCAAGAGCCTACTGGAGGGAGTGCAGCTTTTCCTCCTCATGGCCATGGTTTTCGGCGTGGCGTGCCTGACGTACATGATCGCCTCGCGCCACAGCCCGCGTTGGGACTTGACGGAGGGCGGCCGCTACAGCTTGAGTCTTCAAAGCCGCGACGCGGTGAAGATGCTGGACCGGGACGCGGAGTTTCACTGCTTTTTCCGCGAGGGCGATTCGGGGCGCCGCCCGCTGCGGGAGCTGCTGGATCTCTATCAACACGAGAACCCCATCGTGAAAGTTTCCTTCTGGGATCCCGACCGCGAGCCCCTCAAGACCCGGCTCTTCAAGGTGGACACGTACGGGACCGTGATCCTGGAGGCGGGCGAGCGGCGCGAAAAAGTGGACGCCCCCACCGAGGAAGGCATCTCGAACGCCCTGCTGCGCCTCGTGCGCGGCGAAAAAAAGAAGATTTATCTTCTCACGGGACACGGGGAGCGCATCCTCACGGACACCGAGCGCGACGGCCTTTCAATCCTCGCGGAGCAGCTTGGGAATCAGAATGCCGAGGTGACGCCCCTAACGCTCGCGCGCGAGGGCGGCGTGCCGCAGGATGCCGACGCCGTGCTCATCGCGGGCGCGGAGACCGATTACTTTGAAGAGGAGATCAAGCTCCTCGCCGGCTACCTGGAGCGGGGAGGAAGTCTTGGGGTCTTCCTCGATCCGGCGCCGGCCGAGGCATTGGCGCGCCTGGAAGCGTTCCTGGAGACCCGCGGCGTGCGGGCCGGCCACGACATGATCGTGGACCGCTTGAGCCGCGTCTTCGGAGCGGATGTTCTTATTCCCGTCATCACCTCCTATGGGCCGCACCCCATCACCCAGCGTTTCAACGTGGCTTGTTTTCTGCCCATCACGCGCTCGGTGGAGCCGGTCTCGCCGACCCCACCCGGCGTCGACGAGACGGTGGCGTTCGCATTCACGAGTCCCGATAGCTGGGCCGAGCGGGACCTGGCGCTCCTGGAGCAGGGGCAATCCAAGCTTGACAGCGGCGTCGACCGTCCGGGCCCCGTGCCCGTGGCGGTGGCTGTCCGGGGGCCCGCGAAGGCTGCGATGACGGAAGAGTCGGCGGCGAGTGAGCCGAAAACCTGGCGACTGGTTGTTTACGGCGACTCGGATTTCCTGGCCAATGCCAACTTGAGGCTTTCGGGCAATAAGGATCTCGCGCTCAACACGCTCGCGTGGCTGTCGGGAGTGGAGTCGCTCATCACGATTCGTCCCAAGGACGTCAAGTCCACACCCCTGTACCTGTCACCGGCCCAACAGCGGCTGCTCCTGGGGGTTGATCTTATCGCCATACCGGGCGGCGCCTTTCTCCTGGGCCTCGTGGTGGTGCTGCGCAGGAGGCGGTTTGCGTGAAAACCGGGCGTCTGGCCTTCGTTGCCGCCCTGCTGGCGGCCCTGGGGGCCTACTATTACTATGGCGAGGTGCGCCGGGAGACCCGCAAGCAAGAGGCGGAAGAGAAAGCCACCCGCCTGCTCGATCTTCCCCAGGATGAGTTTAAAGCATTTACGTTCTCAGGCGGGCGCGCCAAGGAAGGCGTGAAACTGGAGAAGGAAGGCGAACAGTGGTGGATCACGCAGCCGCTCCGAACGCCCGCCACGCGCACCCTGGCGGAGGGCATGGTGAGCGCGCTTCGCTTCACGACGTCGAGCTCTTCTTTTGACGCCGCGGCCGACAAGTTGGGCGAGTACGGCTTGAAGGATCCCGAGCTGCGGGTGGCGGTTCAACTTGCCTCGGGCGTGAAGACGCTACTCTTCGGTTCTGAGGCCCCGATCGGGGGAATGAGCTACGCGAAGTGGGAGGACGCCGGCCAGGTTGTCCTGATCGGCGGCCAGGTGAAGGACGCCTTCGACAAGGACGTCGACGCTTTGCGCGAGTCCCTCGTCTTTGAATTCCCCGTCCACGAGGTGGAGAAGGTGACCCTCAAGACGGCAGGATCGGTCACCTGGGAGCTTGAGCGCTCGCAGGACCCGGCCTGGAAGGCTTCAGAGCCGGCGGTCGTGGTGGACCCCGAGAAAGTGGATTCCTTTCTGTTCAACCTGACGCACCTGAGGGCCGCGAAGTTCCTCGACGATTCCGACCTTCGCACCGCAGCATTCGGGCTGGTGCCGCCCGGGCGCGAGATTCTCGTGAAGCTCAAGCAAAATGACCGGCCGAAGCGCCTGTGGCTGGGGAAGGCTCAGCCGGACGGCTCGGTTCACGGCTGGGCGGAGCCGCCGTTTCCTGTGTTTCTCATCTCGAGGGACGGCACCGGGCCGATTGAGAAGACGCTTTCCGATTTCCGCGACCTGCATGTTGCGCGCTTTGACCGCGACGCCGCCGTGAAACTGCTCGTGGAGCAGGCCACGGTGGCCAAGACGTTCGTGAGAAAAGACAAGGACTGGGTCGAGGAGGGAGCGGCCGGAGCGGCCGCCAAGACCTTCGAAGTCGAGGAGGTTTTGAGCGCCCTGCGGGAGGTCGAGCTCGAGCGTGAACTTGTCGCTGCGGACTTCCAGACCGCCCGGGGCGCGGAGGAGCCGTTCTTCCGCGTGTCGGTGACCACAGACCCTCAGGGCGGCCCGGGGCAGGAGTGGATTTTCTTTTCCCGCGACGCCGGCGGCTTTGTGCAGGACCAGCGCGCGAGCCGCTACGCTCAGGTGCGAGCCGCCCAGGTCAAGGACCTGGAATTAAGCGTCAAGTCCCTGCTGGGGACGTCCTGAACTCTTCTCTTGAGCGATCATGAAGGAGCGCCTCGACCGCCTCGAGGAGCGGATTCGCCGCGCTGCCGAGCGCGCAGGACGGCGCCGGGACGAGATTCGAGTGGTCTGGGTGACGAAGCAAGTCTCCGCCGAGCGCGTCGAAGAAGCGTACGCTCTGGGCCTGCGGGATTTCGGCGAGAACCGAGTCCAGGAATGGGTGAAAAAGGCCCCGCTCCTTCCCTCTGACATCCACTGGCACCTGGTCGGGCCTCTTCAGACCAACAAGGTGAAATTCCTGGATTCGCGGGTCGCGTGGGTGCATGCCGTGGACCGCGTGGAGTGCGCTCGCGCTTTGGCGCGCTCAAGCGAGGCCCGGCGCCGGCCCCTGGCCGTGCTTCTGGAGGTGAACACTTCGGGGGAGCCGGCCAAGTTCGGGGTCCGGACTGAAGAGGCGCCGCGGCTCGCCGAGGAGGCGCTTTCCCTCCCCGGGCTGGAGGTGCGGGGCCTGATGACGATGGCGCCCTTCACACAGGAAGAGGCCCCGGTGCGCAATGCCTTCCGGAGGCTGGCTGATTTAAGAAAGCAGTTGGCCCGGCAGTTCGGGCGAGAGACCTTCTCGGAGCTTTCCATGGGAATGAGCGGGGATTTTGAAATTGCGGTTGAGGAAGGCGCGACTTGGCTGCGCATCGGGACTGCGCTCTTCGGCCCGCGCGAGGAGAGCCCGTGAGCCGGCTGGGACTCTTGGGGTGCGGGAACATGGGCTCCGCCATTCTGCGCGGGGCCGTCGCGCGCGGCGTCCTGCGGGCGCGTGAGATCATGGTTTATGACGTCGAGCGCCCGCGCATGCAGGCCCTCGTGAAGCGCTTGCGCGTGAGGGAAGCCAAAGATGCGCGCGATCTCGTCGCGCGCTCAAGCGTCGTGTTGCTGGCCGTCAAACCCCAGCAGTTGGCGGGGGTCGCGCGACAGATGGGGCTGCGCGAGCGGGGCGGCAAACTCTGGATTTCCATCCTGGCCGGAACGCCGCTCGCGGTTCTGAAGCGCGAGCTCGGTGCCTCTCGGGTGGTGCGCGTCATGCCGAACCTGGGCGCCACGGCGGGGCAGTCGTTTTCGGCTTGCTGCGGGGGCACGGTGCGAGACCGCGCCTGGGTGAAGCGGCTTTTTGACGCGGTGGGGAAGACCGTGCCGATGCCGGAGAAACACATGGATGCCGTGACCGCTCTCTCGGGCAGCGGCCCGGCTTACTTCTTTCAGCTCATGGAGTGGATCGAGGAGGAGGCCGTGCGCCGGGGGATTCCCCGCGCCGCGGCCGCCCTGCTGGCCAAGCAGACCGCGTTCGGCTCCTCGGCTGTCGCGCTCGGCTCAAGCGAAAGCCCCCGGCGGTGGCGCGAGCGCGTGACCTCCAAGGGAGGCACCACGCAGGCGGCGCTCGCGGTCATGAAGGCGCGGGGAATGCGCCGCACCTTCGAACTCGCCATTCGCGCGGCCGTGCGCCGGGCCCGCGAGCTGGCGCAAAGGAGCTGACGATGTTCGTTCTGGGACAATTGTTCGCAAGCCTTGCTCTTCTGTTCGGCATGCTGTTCAAGATGATTTACTTCCTGCTCGTGATCCGCATCCTGCTCTCCTGGTTCAGGGTCGATCCCTACAATGAAATGGCGCAGGTGCTTAACAGGGCCACCGAACCCCTGCTGGCGCCGTTTCGCCGTCTTCCACTCGCGCTGGGGCCCATCGATCTTTCCCCCATGCTGGCCTTCATCACGCTGTATTTTCTGGAAAGTTTCGTGGTGGGCATCCTCTCGCAGGCCGCCTACCGCTTTCGCTGAAGAGTGGATAGATGAAGGATTGCGCGGACGCGTTATTGGAACAGATTGACGAGGCGGCCTCCGCCATCCGGGCTCACGCCCCCGTTGAGCCCGAGGTGGCGATCGTTCTGGGCACCGGCCTTGGGAATTTCGCCAAAAAGATCCGCTCGCAAGTCACGATTCCTTACGGTGACATCCCTCATTTCCCCCAGTCGACCGCTCCCTCCCACGCGAGCCGCCTGTCAATGGGCCTGCTGGGCAAGCGGCGCGTGGTGGCCATGGAGGGACGGTTTCACTGCTACGAGGGCTACAGCGCCGAGGAGGTGGTGTTCCCCGTGCGCGTGATGCGCCGCCTGGGCGCGCGCGTGCTGATCCTCTCGAACGCCGCCGGCGGGCTCAATCCCGCCTACCACAAGGGGGACATTGTGCTGATCGAGGACCACATCAACCTCATGGGCGTGAATCCTCTCATCGGCCCCAATGACAATCGCCTGGGACTTCGGTTCCCCGACATGAGCCAGCCCTACGCGACGCGCTTGCTAAAGATCGCCGAGCAGGCGGGCCGCGAGACGGGCCTGGCCCTTCGCACCGGGGTCTACGTGGGCGTGACCGGGCCCAACCTCGAGACGCGAGCCGAGTACCGCTTCCTGCGCCAGATCGGCGCGGACTTGGTGGGGATGTCCACGATCCCGGAGGTGCTGGCCGGCGTTCACGCGGGCTTTGAAATCCTGGGCTTGTCGGTCGTGACGGACGTCTGCATGCCGGATACTCTGGAGCCCGTGTCCATCGAAGAGGTGATCCGCGTGGCCAACGAGGCAGGCCCGAAGCTCGACCGGCTCGTCGAAGCCGTCGTGGCCGCGTTGTGACGGACGGCAAGCGCTACAAGAACACCGTTTCTCTGCCCCGAACCTCGTTTCCCATGAAGGGCGACCTCAGTCGGCGCGAGCCGGAGCGGCTCGCCGCCTGGGCCGGGGAGGGCCTGGCCGAGCGCCTGCGCAAGAAGTCCCAGGGCAAGCCCTCCTTTATCCTGCATGACGGCCCGCCGTACGCCAACGGCCCCATTCACATCGGCCACGCCCTCAACAAGATTCTCAAGGACATGATCGTCAAGTACAAGCACATGCGCGGCTTCGACGCGCGCTACGTGCCGGGCTGGGACTGCCACGGCCTGCCGATTGAGCTCGCCGCCTTAAAAGAGATGGGCAAGAAGAAGGAAGAAGTCGGGCAGATTGAGTTTCGAAAAAAAGCGCGCGCGTACGCGGAAAAGTACGTCGCCGTCCAGCGCGACGAGTTCATCCGCCTGGGCGTCTTCGGGGAGTGGGACAAGCCCTACCTCACGATGTCCTTTGACTATCAAGCCGCCATCGCGGAGGCCTTCCTCACGCTCTTTGAGAAGGGCTACATCGAGCAGCGTTTGAAACCGGTGCCGTGGTGCGCCGAGTGCGAGACGGCGCTCGCCGACGCCGAACTCGAATATGAGGATAAGACCGACAAGACGGTCTATGTAAAATTTGGCGTGAACTTGACCAGTTTCCGGGACCAGATTGATGCTCAGGAACAGATTAACCAGGATGGCAAACCTGTTTATTGGGTGGTATGGACTACGACGCCTTGGACTCTTCCTGCAAACGTCGGTGTCGCCGTCAATAAAGACTTGGTTTATAACATTCTGACTTTCTCAGATCAAATTTGGATTGTTGCTGAATCTCGTTCCGATCATGTAAGAGTTTTCCACGAAACAAAAACAATACAGCAGGCTCGCATATCGAGTTTTAAAGGAGCTCTATTCGTTGGGCTTCGTTACAATCTACCCT
>CAZPNG010000129.1:0-2946 GCA_964587845.1 uncultured bacterium
GGTCGCGTCCGCAGCCAGCTTGGCGCGAAGCTCATCTTGGACCTCCTGCGCCATCGCAACCACCGGCGCCCGGCGCAGGGGCAACATGCGCACGTTCTGCGGCCCGGTCACGCCCACCGAAGAGCCGACGGAAGGTGCCTCCAGCCCCGCGCCGTTCCAAGTCTCCCAAGGCCGCGTGCTCCAGTCTGGGTTTTCCACCCAACTCAGCAAATGCCGGAGGAAGCCGGCCCTCGCCCGCCCCAGGGGCTGGCCCGCCAAGTTTCTCAGCTGATCGAGGGCCAGTTTGCGCACCTCGGGCTCAGGATCCCCGGCTGCCATCCAAGCCATCAGGGAAAACCCCTCGCCTTCGATCCCCAACTCTCGGACGAGTGCCTCGATGATCGCCAGGGCCCGCAGCCGCCGCTGCGGGATGGGGTCTGTGAGCTCGTCCCACACGTTGCGCAGCTCAGGCTCGAGAAACTCCCCAGCCGCCTCCCGCCATGGAATCTCGCGGATCTCCTGATCGATGCCGAGCGCCTGGTAGAACTCGAAAGCTTTGCTTCGGTATTCCGCCTCCGTCATGCTCTTCATTTCTCTCTCCGTGGGGAGGAGCCCTGTGAGAGACGCCCGCGATTCGGCAATCGCGCGCGGCGACATCCACATGAGGGAACCATCCACGTTGCGGATCCCATCGGTGTTGTACTGCACCAAGCCGCCGGGCGCGATCAGGAACGTCTTGGCCGGATCGCTGGCCGCGGCGCTGATCTCTGCCACGGGAAGCCCCAGCTCCCCGCGCGGATGATTGCTCAAACGCACGTCGAAGGCATGGAAACGGAATAACTCGCCGACCCAATCGAGATCCGTGCCTCTCGCGTCGTCAAAGTGATGCCTGAAAATGAACTTTCTGCCGATCTTCTGCGCGACGATCACCCAGGCGCCGGAATCCCTCACGCGCCCGATGAAAAACTCACCGTCGAACTCCGCAAGCTGCCTGAGCTCTTCGACGCTGGGCGCTGCCTTCAACCGATACGCAAGCCACGCCGGGTCTGGGTCGCTCAGCCACTGAAGGGCTTCTGAAAAACTAGCTTCCGGCAGCCGCTGGGCCTGCGCGCTTAACTCGCGCCGGCGTCCATCGACCGCCCCGGCGAGGAAGGTCCCCAGGTATCGCAGCCCTGAGGCGTATTCCTCTCGGCCTGTTTCCGTCTGGAGCTCCACCTTCGGAGCGCTCACTGCCGCGGCGCGGCGAAGGCCGTCCGCAAGGCCGAAGGAAAGGGAAAGCGACTTGCCCTTCTCAAGCGCTCCTTCCAAGTCGGTTTCCATGATCTGCCGCAGGACATCGCGCAGGCGGACAAACCCCTCGCGGGGCTCTGAAAACGACTGCGGGCCAAAGCCAAAATCCACCTCAAGCTGGGTGTGGGGCGCGAACGGTTCCGCCCGCGTATCGCTCCAAGCGATCGCCGCCCGGCCGCCGGAACCCGCGGCGTCCCGCACCATGGGCCCGCCGCGCCCGCTGATAAGCTCGATGCCCTGGAAGCCCTCGTCCCCGTTCTCGCCGGAGATCGGAATGCTCGTATCCCGCTCGAAATAAGCACGCGACGCGGCCCGGATGTCCTGCGGCCGCGCGAGGTAGTCTTCCAGAATCCCGCGCTGGAAGGCGAGGTGCTGCTCGAGAGAAACTCCGTGCTCCTGTGCGGCCGCGCGCTGGGCGACAATGAACCGATCGTGCGTCAGCTTCATGCCCTTCGGCTCAAGCAAGGGAGCAGGCGGCGCAACATCGAGCATGGGAGCCACAAGCTGAGCGTACTTGTAGAACTTCGATCCCCTCCCGAGGGTGGCGAGCAGCCCGGGCCCGTCATCCTCGATAATGGCGCGGAGCCGGCCCTCGCCAGCCAGCAGGCGGATCCACAGGCGCTGCCCCTTCGAATGCCTGATGAAGTTGGGAACCAACTCGCCGAACGCCTTGCGAATGCGAGCTTCCTCTTTTTCGGAAACCATGAGAGCGGCATCGATCCCGCCCAGCGTCTGATCGAGTTCACGGTGCGCCTTCGCGGCGTCCACGGCCTGCGCCGGCGAGCGCCGTCGAGACGATTCAAGAGCGGCTGCGTGCGCGGGCTCCTCTTCCCTGAGCGCGTCCTGCACATCCTCGGGCAGATTCTCCCGCTCGCCGAGCAACGCGTTAAAGAGCGGGGTATTAAAATGGTGACTCTCGCGCATGCGCCACACGATGCGGTGCGCCAGATCGAGGATTTCCCACTCGGTCGAGCCGCCCGCCAGCAGGTAGATGAGCTGCCCCATCCCCCGCCCGTACTTGTAGGACCACTTTTCCTCGCGGGAGCCGATATCCCCCTTCAAGGGATCGGCATACGTGCTCGCGATGGCCCTGCCCTGCAGAGCGCTTTCCACATGGCGCAACTGACGGTTCTCCACGTGCCAGTCGCGGTAATAGCTCTGGATCTCGGGCTGAATCTGGGCGAAGCCCCACGCGAGCGCCCGCAGCTCGGCGAAAGCATTCATGAGGTAGCTTTCGGTCTTGAAGAACTCGTGCGCCAGCTCGTGTGACAGCGCGTGCACGCGCTGGGCCCTCGGCAATCCTCGCTTCACAAAGATGCGATTCTCGAGGTAGAAACCGTTTGAAGCCCTCACCGTCTGGCGGATGGCAAAGATCGCTCCAATGGCAGCGCCGGCCGACACGAGGGCGACGAGAAACGCGAGCGGCGCAAGTCCGACAGCCGCTAAGAGTACGGTGGCGGCGACCGCCACCCCTCCTGCAACCCAAAGCAATCGTTCCGCCATGAGCAGGTGCCAGAATGTCAGGGGCCGAAGCTTCGCGACAAACGCGTCCACCTGCGCGTCGACGTTCGTCACGGGGCTTTGGGGCATCCGCGCGACGATCTCCGTGCTCATCTGGATCTCATCGAGGAAGTCGGCCGCCTCCTCGGGAGCGAAGTAGCGAGTGAGCTGGTTCAG
>CAZPNG010000130.1:0-10072 GCA_964587845.1 uncultured bacterium
GCTCGCGCGGATCCTGGGAGGCTCCGAGGTCCTGAGCGTGGGCCGTTTGGTGCTGGCCGCCGCGGTGGGGCTCGCCGGGCTTTAAGCGGATCTAATCGTGGCTCAGGCCAAGGCGCGGGCCAAGTAGGAATCGAAATGCAAATTGCATTGATCGACTTGAAAGAGAGTACGCGCGGGTGCCGCAACAAGGACGTGGCGGGAACCTTCGGCAACGCCATGCAGGGGGACGGCCTGGCCGCAAAGATTTTTGAGCGAGCCAAGCGCTCGCAGCTGCGTATGCCGCTCATGCATTTCGGCTACCTCAATGCCATCCTCAAGCGCGCCGGGCACCGCACGGAGTTTTGCGACTCGTTCCCCCAGACCCGGCCGGACGTGGCTCTTCTGGCTTCCTCGCTCGTGGGCACCGGCGAGGAGCTGGCCTTCGCGCGCGAACTGAAAGCCCGCACGGGCGCCTCGGTGGGATTCATCGGGGCGATGGCCACAGTGCAGCCCGACCTGTTTCTCGAGGGCGGCGCCGATTTCGTCATCAAGGGGGAGCCCGAGGCGGCCGTCCTGACGCACTCGGCCAACGGCGGCTTTCAGAGGGGCGTGATCGAAAGCCCCTTGTTGACGGACTTGGAGAAGCTCCCGTTTCCTGACTGGAGCGAGTTCCCGGTGCGGTCTTTTCGCTACGCCCCGGCCCTGAAGCGGCGCCCGGTGCTGCCCATTCAAACCTCGCGCGGCTGCTCGTTTGACTGCAGCTATTGTCCCTACATGGTGACGCAGACCGAAAAGTTCCGCGCGCGCGGCGTGGGCCACGCGGTGGACGAGATCGAGCACCTGCAGAAAACTTACGGCGTGCGCAGCGTTCTCTTCCGCGACATCATCTTCACGCAGAACAAAAAGCGCGCTCGCGAAATCGCGGAGGAAATCCTGCGCCGCGGCCTGAAGATCGAGTTTTCGATCGAAACGCGCAGCGATTGCCTCACGGAGGAGCTCTTGGAGTTGCTCGCGCGCGCCGGGCTGCGCAGCTTGCAGCTCGGCATCGAGTCGCCCGTGATGGACATCCAGAAGCGCTCGGGACGCATCCCGATCGCCGAGGAGCGCCAGGAGCGCATCGTGCGGGCGGCTGAAAAACTGGGCGTGCGCGTGGCGGGGTTCTTCATCCTGGGGTTCGTGCAGGACACCCTCGAGACGATGCAGCGCACGATCAATTACGCAAAGTTTCTCAACCCCTTTCTGGCGCAGTTCGACATCATGACGCCCTACCCGGGCACCCGCTTTTTCAAGGAGATCGAGCCTCGCCTTCTCACCCGCGACTGGACGCGCTACACCACGTACCATCCGGTGGTGAAGCTGGACCACATCTCAAGCGAGGACGTCCTGCGATTCAAGGACAAGGCCTACCGCGAGTTTTATTTCCGGCCCGCCTGGTGGATGAAGAACGGCTGGAAGCTCGTGGCATGATCTGCGTGTCGGGCGCGAGCGGCTTCCTGGGCCGTCGCGCCGTTCGCCGCCTCCTGGCAGCCGGCCAGGACGTTTGCGCGCTCGTGCGCCGGGAGCCCGCTGAGCGCCTGGCTGACCCCCGCCTGACGTACTGCCTCGTCGACTACGCCGACCGGCGCACCTTGCTCGCCGCTGTTCCCTCGGGCGCCGTGATTCTGCACCTGGCAGGAAAGACCAACGGGAGCGAGCGCGATCTTTGGGAGGCGAACGTCGAGACCACGCGCGCTCTCGTGGGTGTGGGCCAGGAGAAGGGCGCGCGCCGTTTCGTCTTCGTCAGCTCCGCGGCCGCCCATCTGGCGCGGGGGCCTTACGGGCGGTCCAAGCGCGAGGCCGAGGAGCTTGTGCGCGCAAGCGGCCTCCCGCACGTCATTCTGCGGCCTACTTTGATCTACGGACCCGGGGACACTCAGAACGTGGCTTTAATGGCCCGGGTGATCCGCCGATGCCCCGTGGTGCCTGTCCTGGGCGGGGGCGGTTTTAAGATCCAGCCGGTCCACGTGGACGACGTCGCGGGCATGCTCGAGGAAGCCGCGACGAAGACGGCCGCGAGCGGGGTTTACACTGTGGCAGGGCCGGAGCAGATCACGCTCGCCGAAATGTTGCGCCTGATCGCGCAGCAGGTCGGGGTGAGGCGCCTGTTTATTCCCATCCCCTTAGGGCCCGTGCAAGCGCTGGCCCGTCTCTACGCGGCCGCGAACCCCCGCACGCGTTTGCCGATCAAGCAAATCCTCGATCTGAACCATCATTCGGCTTTCGATATTTCACCCACCCAGCGGGACTTCGACTTTCGTCCCATCTCGTTTCGCCAAGGACTGCTGGACCCGGAGCGCAGCCCCGTATGTGCGGGATAGCGGGATTTTTTCACTGGCGATCGCAGAAACCGGCTGAGGAAAGCCTCGTGCGCGGCATGGTGAGGTCGCTTGCGCACCGCGGGCCCGACGCCGAGGGCTTCTTGGTGCGCGACTCACTCGCCATGGGCATGCGCCGGCTGTCGATCATCGACCTTGCGACCGGAGACCAGCCCATTGCCAATGAGGACGGCACCTTGTGGGTGGTGTTCAATGGGGAGATCTACAACTACCGGGAGCTCGCGGCCGAGCTCAAGACTCTGGGGCACGTCTTTCGCACACGCAGCGACACGGAAGTGATCGTGCACGGCTATGAAGCATGGGGGACGGACGTTTTCAAGCGCCTGTGCGGGATGTTCGCCGTCGCGATCTATGACTCAACGCGCCGGGAGCTCGTGCTCGCGCGCGACCGGTTCGGCGTCAAACCCCTCTATGTGGCCTCGCAGGACGGAACGGTTTACTTCGGCTCGGAGATCAAGGCCATCCTCGCGCATCCGACTTCGCCACGCGCGTGGAATCTCAGCGCGCTGCCGGTTTTCTTGTCTTACAACTACCTTCCCGCGCCCCTCACGTTTTTTCAAGGCATCCGGCCGCTCGCCGCCGCCTCGTTCGTGAAGATTTCGGCGTTTGGCGTCGGTTCCGAGACCGCGTACTGGGACCTGGCGCGCGTGCCGGCGCGGGAGATTTCCCTTCCTGCGGCCCAAGAACGCGTGCGCGAGCTCTTTGCGGTCTCGGTGCGCCGGCGCATGGTGAGCGACGTGCCGGTGGGAGCGTTCCTGTCCGGGGGCATGGACTCGAGCGCCGTCGTGGCCTTCATGCGCCGCGAGGGACAAGAGAGGTTGCACACCTACTCCGTGGGCTTTGAGGCGGCCTCTTATGATGAAACGCCCTTTGCCCAGGCGGTCGCCCGGCGCTTCAGTACAGAGCACCGCTCGGTGGTTTGCCGCGAGGCCGATCTGCGTGAGGCCTTGCCGCGCATCGCGCTCGCCTCGGAGGGGCAGTGCGCCGATCCGGCGCAGGTCCCGCTCGATGTGGTGTCCAGGCTCGCACGCCGAGACCTCAAAGTGGTGCTCGTGGGCGACGGGGGAGATGAGCTCTTTTGCGGCTATCCCACGTTGCTGGCGGACCGTTACCGGGCCCTCTACCAACGCTTTCCCGGGCCGCTTGCCCGCGCGGCCGCGCGCGCGGCGCTTGCCTGTCTCCCTGTGACAACAGGGAAGCTTTCCTTCGACTACAAGGCGCGCAAGTTTTTCGAGGGCGCTGAGCTTGCGCCCGAGCGCGCGCACTATCACTGGCGCACGGTGTTTACGGAGGCGGAAATCGCAGGTCTCCTCGTTCCCGAGCTTGCGGCGGGGCTCGAGCCGATCGATCCCTTCGAGCCCTACCGGCTGGCGTTTGAGCGCGCAGGGGAGCGATCGTTCCTCGACCGCTCCCTGTACGCGGACCTTGCCGTGTGGCTCGGAGGCAATAACCTGGTGAAAGTTGACACGGTCACCATGGCGCACGGCCTCGAAGCCCGCGAGCCCTTCCTCGATCACGAGTTGGCCGAGTTTATTTTTTCCCTGCCCTCGGAGGTGAAGTTTCCTCGCTCCCGCTTGAAGGGCCTGATGAAAGGGGCCTTGGCGGACATCCTGCCCCGTGAGGTGATCCGGCGCAAGAAAGCTGGGTGGCACATCCCGTTGGCGCCGTGGTTCCGAGGCGGACTTTCGGGCTGGCTCTCGGAGCTGCTTCTGGAGGGCCGGCTCGCGCGCGAGGTCCTTCGCCGGGATCGTTTGGAAACCTTGATTGCGGAACACCGCCGGGGCCGCGCCAATCACAGCTTCAAGCTTTTTGGGCTTGCCTACCTTACCTTGGTGTGGGACGCCCTGGGCTCGCCGGGCGAGCCCGTGCAGGAGGGGATGATCGCGCATGCCCCCGTTTGAGAACGTCTTCTCGTGGTCGAAGTCCCGCGCGGGATTGCTGGACGAGTGCGCGCGTTCCTACTACTACAAATACTATGCCTCCTGGGGCGGCTGGGATCAGCCCAAAGACTCCCGCTCTTGGCAGCTTTGGATGCTGGGCAAGTTGTCCAACCGCTACATGTGGAAGGGTGACATGGTGCACCGCGCCATCGAGATGGCGCTCAAGGGCATGCGGGAGGGCCGCCGCCTGCCGGTTCCCGAACTGAAGCGCTGGGCCCGCTTGACGATGCGCAGTTCCTTCAAGGAATCCCTGCATTCCCGCAATCACGAGAAGCCGAAGCAATTCTTCGGCCTTTTTGAGCACGAGTACGCGGAGCCCGTCCAAGACACGACGTGGCAAGAATTGGCGGATTCGGTCGATCAATGTATTGAGGCCTTCTTCCGGGCCCGGGTGTGGCGCGAGATTGAGTCCTCCGATCCGAAGAGCTGGCTCACGATCGAAGACTTCGCCGAGTTTGACGTGGAAGGCGCGCCGGTCAGGTTGAAGATCGACTTTGCTCGCCGCACGGGACCCGGCGCATACATCTACGACTGGAAGACCGGAAAGCCGGCGCGTGACGCCGACGGCTTCCAGCTCGGTTTGTATGCCTTGTTTGCGCGGGAGAAATGGGGGGTGGCTCCCGATGCGATCCACACGCGCTATGTCTACCTGCCTTCGGGTGATGAAGTTCCCATCGCGGTCGATGAGAGCGTGCTCGAGCGCACGCGGGGCGTCATCCGCGAGAGCGTCGCCCGCATGCGCGAGACCCTTGCGGACGTGGGCGCGAACCTCCCCCGGGAAGAAGATGCTTTTGCGTTTGCCGCCGACGAGAGGACGTGCAAGCGCTGCAATTTTCGCAAGGTGTGCGCCCGTTTCGTGGGCGCCCCTGATCCGGCCAGTGCTGTCCGCTGACACGCTCCGGCGCTCGCTTGTCCTGGTTGTCCTGACGCTCTTCCTCGCCGGATGCGTCACCCGCCAAATGAGTTCCCGCGATTACGTTTGGGTGGACGATTTCGACGCCTTCTTCGGGTGGCAGTGGAAGGAAGTCGTTCACCAAGGGCACACTCGTTACCAAAAGGTGCGTTCCGGGCCTGATTCGCAACGGGCGCTGCGGGCGGTTTCCCAAGCCGGCGCCTCCGAACTGGTCAGGAAGGTGCAAGTAGACCTGGGCGAGTTTCCTTTCCTCACCTGGTCGTGGAAGGTGATGAACGTCATCGAGCAGCCGCCCCGCGCCGCAACAGGCGGCCTGGATTCCCCGGCGCGCATCATCCTCCACTTTGCCCCGGACGCCCAAGGCGTGGAGCGCAAGATCGACTACGTGTGGGCGAGTGAGAACCGGGCGGGGATCCCGCTCCCGGGGGCCGGAGGGCAGGGGAAAGAAGCGGTCCTGCCCATTCAAGCCGGGCGGGAGCGACTGGGCACTTGGGTCGGGGAAGCGCGCAACGTGCGCGAAGATCATGTCGCCCTATTCGGCGTCGAGCCGGCGAGCGTGCGCGCCCTTTCCATCATGACCGATACGGATGACACCGGCGCCCAGGCGACGGCCTTCTACGATGACCTTCGGTTTGTGCGCGAGACAGACCGCTCCATCCTGCCGATCGAAATCCCCACCCCCGAACCGGTCGCGGACAGATGACAAAGTCTAAAGCAGCAGGATGGATCGGCTTGGGAATTGCCGCGGCCACCGTGTGCGCGGGGTGTGCAACCGGGCAGAGGATTTGGATGCCGGGCCTTCGCTCGACCGCCGGGGAACGCGCGGCGGTCTCCTCGCGCGTGCGCTTCCAAGGCCAGAAGACGTACGTGGCCACAGGGACCGTTCTTGTGGAGGCCCCCCGGGACCAGGTCTGGGAGGTCTTGCGCGATTATGAAAACGCCGATGCTTTCATGCCGCAGGTGATCGAGAGCCATGTCATGGAACGCACGCCCGACGGGCTCTTCCTGTTCCAGAAAGGAGAGTGGAAGTGGGGCGTTTTGCGATGGAAGCTGGATGCGACCTTCCGGGTTCGGGAATCCCGCAAGCGGCGCCTGGCGTTTGAGAACGTGGCGGGCGACTTCCTGAAATACGAAGGCTTCTGGCATTTGGCGTCGAGCGGCCCGACTCGCACGCGCGTCGACTTTTACGCGGTCATCCGCCCGGATTTCTTCGCCCCGCGGTTTGCTTTCCCGGCCGCCCAGCGCAAGTTTCTCCTCTCGAGCCTACAGGGCCTGCGGTCCGAGGTGCTGCGGCGGGCCGGCCGGGGCTAGGGACTGCCCGCCCGGGCTGGTCCGCCACCGTTTGCGGGAAACCCTCAAGCTGTCAATCCCCGAAACCTCAACCTCCAGGTGGTCTAGTTTTTGGGAGAGGGTCACTCTATCTAAAACCAACACGAAAAACGGTCTAGACGACCGGGGCCACTATAACTTTGGGTTATGAGCGCAAAGCGAGACCTCTAATCTCTCTTGTCTATCATCCGGCGGCCGCGTATGCCAATTGCACCACCAGCCATAAGAAGGATGCAGCCCATCAACTGCCTGCCTAATGCCATAAGGCCGACGGCTGTCAATATGAGAGCGAAACCAACGATAAAGCACACGATCGGTTCGTTGATGGGATTTTTCATTTCTTTAGTCCTGCTTTCTGGATCTCTCCAACACTATCTCTTCCGCGAAAGCTCAGACGGGCGTCGATTTGGTCTATGGCCTCGTCAGTAATCAGACTGAATGGCGCATCTACGGGGATAAACATTTTCAGCACTTCTTTCGCCGTATCTCGAATTCGAACATCTGAATAGAGACCCACATCTAACCCCGTAGCACCAACCGCAATTCCTGTAAAAATCAAGAATGCTGGCTGCCCGCCAGGGGTAATGAAGGAGATGGCCGAAGCAATGCTTGCATAGTAAGCCGTGTCTTGCAAGAGCTGCTGAACGGAGTACAAACCCAAAGGATCCAGAAAATTAATCGGATTGTTCCTCGCGTAAACGTGAACATGTAGCATGAGAGGATTTCTGAAATCTCCACGAACTGGATCAGGCGACAAGAAGCGGCCTACACGGGGATCGAGGTAGCGGGCGCGGGAGTAATAAAGACCAGACTCGGGCTCAAGCTCACGGGAGGTGAAACGGAAAGCCGGCAATGGCCCCGTTTCGGTCCGGGTCTCGCCGTAGGCGAAGTAGGAGATCCTCGAGCGGACGGCACCGGTGGTGTCGCTACTCAAGCGCACCGAGCCCAGGGCATCCGCGTGGAGGAAGCCGCTGTTGGCAGGAGTGGCGAAGTCCTTGCGAAACAGGACTTCATCCAGCGTGAGCGTATGCAGGTAGGCGTTCTTGATCGTGGGAGTCCCGTTCATCTCAAATAGGATCTCCGGGCCGTCGAGAGTATAGCGCGTGGTCTGGGCGTTCACAACCTTTTCGGTTCTCAGGCCCCGGGCATTGTACCGGTAGTCGGCCCTCGTGAGAACCTGGCCGGTCATGGGGGTGCGCGTCTCTAAGGTTCTCAGAGTTCCCTCGGGGTTCCAGGCGAGGTTGGATTGGCCCTCGCTCGATTCGCGGCGCACGAGCTGGCCTTTGACATTGTACTCAAAGCGGGTGGAGCCGGCTTGCAGGAGCTGATTGGCAGCGTCATAAGTCCAGACTTCGGCGCGTCCGTTGCGGGTGTTCTGGATCAGGTTGCCGACTTTGTCGTAGGCGAAGCTTTCTGTCGTGCCATCGCCGTAGTTGACCGCACTGAGTTCATTGCGGGCGTTGTAGGCGTAGGTCTCGCTGATGACGCGGGCACTGGGGGTCGGCACGGGCGTTGGGGTAGGACTGGGAGCAACCGTTGGCTGTGGCGTTGGCGCGGGTGTCGGCACAGGCGTGGGTGCGGGCGATGGACAAGGCCGTTTTTTGCGGGGGCGGCAGGGGCGCGGGGGGCGAACCCGCCTCTGGGCTTTCAGGCGCCGCGTTCCGGAAACACTGGCGATGGCGGTGGGCCCACCCGTCTCGAGAGGTTCGGTCAGTGTCACCCGTGTCCGATTCCCCACGGCGTCGTACGCCATGCTGAAAGAGAACAGCGGTGTGCCGGCCTTTGAGGTGCTGAGGCCGGTGAGCTGGTTGGCAGCATCATACTGGTAGGCGGTTTCGAGCCCGGTGGGGTACGTCAGGTGAGTGCGGCGGCCGGCGGCATCGTATCCGAAGGTGTAGAAGCGGCCGTCAAAGTCGCTTAAGGACACCAGGCGCCCAACGGCATCGTATCCGTACGTCATCCGCCCTGCCCGTGAGCCCGTCTCGATTCGCCGCCCCAGGGGATCGTAACGGTAGGTGATCTCCTCGCCGAATTCGTCTCTGACCCGGCTCACGAGGGCGAGCGCGTCATACTCGTAGCGGGTTAATCGGCCGCGGGCATCTTCGAGGGTGACGTTCCCGGCCGCATCGTACTCGAAGAGCGTCTTCTGCCCATCGGGATAGATGAGGTCGCGCACCTGGTTGCGGGCGTTATAGGTTCTGGAGATCACCGTTCCATCCGGTTCCGTCACGGCCGCGACTTGACTGTTGCGGTCGTAGGAGAACTGCCGAACCCGGGAGAGGGAGTCCGTCTCTTTGACGAGCCGGTCGAAGACATCGTACTGGTAGGTGCTCACGCGGCCGAGGGCATCGGTCATTCTCACCAGGTTTCCAAACTTGTCATACTCATAGCGCGTGTCATTCCCCAGGGGGTCTGTGACCGAGATCAACCGGTCGAGAACGTCGTAGCTGAACCGGGTCTTGCGGCCCAGGGGATCGGCGGTCTCCAGGAGGTTTGAGGTCCCTAAGTGCATGAAGTTGGTGGTGTCGTAGCTGAAGCGGGTCACTCCTCCGAGAGCGTCTTGGACTGCACTGCGGTTGCTGACGCCGTCGTAGGCGAAGCCGACCGAGTTGCCGTTGGCATCCGTGACGCGCGTGAGTTGATCGAGAGCATCGTAGGTTGCGCGCGTCAGGCCGCCGGAGGCGTCGCGGATGGCGATCGGGTTGTCGTTTTCGTCGTAGGAGAATTGGGTGACACTGCCCAGCGGGTCGGTGCGTTTTAGCATGCGGCCCGCCAGGTCATGGTCCATGCGCGTGATGTTTCCCGCCGCGTCCTGCAGGGTTGCGAGGTTGCCGTAAGGGTCGTAGGTAAAGGTGGTTTGGAATCCACGGGGATCGATGATGCGGGTGAGATTGCCCCGGCTGTCGTAACTGATGAGGGTCTTGATCGGAGCGCCATCCACGACCTGTTCGGTTTCGGTCCGATTGCCGCGCTCATCATAGCGAAAGACCGTCGCATTCCCCTTCGGGTCGGTGTAGCGGGTGAGCTGATTGAAGGCGGGCTCGTAGGCGAAGTGTTCCGTCAGGTACTGGTCTGTCCTTCCATAGATAGAGATGTCCGATCGCGTGCGTTCGGTCATGTTGCCGCGCTCGTCATAGCGCATGCTCAGGAGGCGGGCGGTGGGGTCTTGGGCGGTGGCAACGCCGCGCATGTGAAGGGTGACGTTTAGGGCGGCGTCGTGGGTCCACTGGTCCCAGACGCCGGCCGCATCGATTTTCAACTCCAACTGGCCGCGCGGGCCAAACTTATACCAGGTCATCTTCCCTCGGGCGTTGTAGACATCCGTTGAGGTCCAGAAGTAATGAAAGGTGGTGGGGTTTCCCAAGGGATCGGTCTGGTGAGCCACGCGGTCGTTGTAGAAGTATTTGTTGAGGAAGCGGTGTCCGTTCTTGTCGATGCGTTCCTTCATGTTCCCGTTGGGCTCCGGATAATAGGTGTAGCGGGTCACGTTCCCGCGGGGGTCGATGGCTTCAAGCAAGCGCCCTCCTGTGTCATAG
>CAZPNG010000131.1:0-7101 GCA_964587845.1 uncultured bacterium
CGTGGGCAACATCATGCTCAAGTTCTGCGAGAGCATCGTGGAAACCCTCACCAAGCTCCTGCGCAAAAAAATCGCCTTGAATCCCATCTTCAAGCTCGGCGCAGCGCTCTGCAAACCGGCGCTTGAACAGATCCGCTGCGAGACCAGCTATGAGGAGGCCGGAGGCGCGCCCCTGTTGGGTGTCAACGGCACCGTGCTCATCAGCCACGGGGGATCTTCCGCGCGCGCGATCGCGAACGCAGTTGCGGCGGCCGTCAACAGCGTGGAGCGCGGCGTGAACGCCAAGATCGTGAAGGAAATCTCGGGCGCGCAGCAGCATGAGCTCAAGAAACCCTAGCCGCCCCTCGATCGCCGGCTTGGGCATTGCGCTGCCCGACAAGCGGCTCACCAACGCCGACTTGGAGCGCATGGTGGACACCACCGACGAGTGGATCCGCACGCGCACCGGCATCAGTGAGCGGCGCATCGTCGAAAACGGCGTCGCCAATAGCGACTTGGCCGCCGAAGCCACCCGCCGCGCCCTCAAAGACGCGGGGCTCACGCCCAAAGATCTCGATCTCATCATCGTGGCCACCATCTCGCCCGACATGATCTTTCCGTCCACCGCTTGCTTTGTGCAGCAGAAGCTTGGCGCGACCTGCCCCGCCTTCGATCTGGGGGCCGCGTGCTCGGGCTTCCCCTTTGCCCTGGCGGTGGCGCACGGGTTTGTGGAGAGCCGTCTTTTCAAGACCGTGGCGGTGATCGGCTCGGAGGTGCTCTCCAAGTTCATCGACTGGAAAGACCGTTCGACCTGTGTCTTGTTCGGCGACGGCGCGGGCGCGGCGATCGTGACGGCCACGCAGTCCGGCCACGAACTCGTGGCTCATCATCTGGGTTCCGACGGACGCTACGCGCAGCTTCTCATGTGTCCCGCCGGGGGCTCGAGCCAGCCGGCTACCGAGGAGACCGTCCGCAACCGGCTGCACTTCCTGAAAATGGAGGGGTCGGAAATCTTCAAGCTGGCGGTGCGGACGATGAGCGACGCCATCGAGCAGGTGCTCAAGCAGGCGGGCCTGCGCAAAGAAGACGTGGACTGTTTCATTCCGCACCAGGCCAATTACCGTATCATCAAGGCGGTGGGCGACTACTGCGGCGTGAGCGAAGACAAGATCTTTGTGAACGTTGACCGCTACGGAAACATGTCCAGCGCTTCCACCATTGTGGCGCTGGCGGAAGCCGTTCAAACGGGTCGCATCCGGCCGGGCTCGCGGGTGGTGCTCGTGGCCTTCGGAAGCGGGCTGACATGGGCCTCCTCGCTGATCAAGTGGTAGGAGCGGGCGTGACCGTCGGAGGGTCGGGCTCGGGCGCGCTCGGCGCGCTCTTCCCGGGCCAAGGCGCCCAGGCAGTGGGGATGGGTCAGGATGCTTACCGCGAGTCCCCCGGCGCCCGCGCTCTTTATGAGCGCGCGGATTCAGTCCTCGGGTTTTCTCTCACCCACCTCTGTTTTTCGGGCCCTCTCGAGGCGCTCACGGAAACGCGCGTCGCCCAGCCGGCGCTCTATGTGACAAGCCTCGCCCTGTTCGAAGCTTTCAAAGTCGCGAGGCCCGAGCTTGCGGCCCGGATTCGCGCGGCCGCCGGACTCTCCCTCGGCGAGTTTTCAGCCTTGGCAGCGGCCGGAAGCATGTCGTTTGAGGAGGGCCTGCGGCTGGTCCAGATTCGCGCCGAAGCCATGCAACGCGCAGCCGAGGCCCAGCGAGGTGGAATGGTGTCGGTGATCGGGCTCCCGCTTGAGGCCTGCCGCGAGGTGGCTCTCGCAGCCGACGTCGACCTGGCAAACATCAATGCGGCGGATCAGATGGTTCTCTCCGGTCCCTTGGAGAAACTTGATCGGGCGGCCGAACTGGCGCGCTCGAAAGGCGCCAAGCGGGCCATCGCGCTTCAGGTCGGCGGCGCTTTTCACTCGCGCCTCATGAGGCCTGCTGAGGAGGCCTTGTCGCGGGCGGTCGAGCGCGTACCGTTCAAGAGGCCCGCGTTTCCGGTGATCTCGAATGTGACAGGCAAGCCCATGGGGGAGGCCCCCGAAATCAAGCGCAACCTCGTTCGCCAACTGTCGTCTCCGGTCCAGTGGGTTTCCTGCATGGAAACGCTTGCTGCGCAAGGGGTTTCCGCGTGCCTGGAGGTGGGGCCGGGTCGGGTTTTGAAGGGGTTGGCCAAGCGCATCACGCCGGATGTGCCGGTTCACAGTGTCGGGACGCTGCAGGAGCTTCGCGATCTCACCGTGGGCGAGCGAGCATGACGGCTGAGGGCGCTTTCAAGGCTTATGACCTTACCGGGCGCGTGGCGATCGTCACCGGAGGGGGTCGGGGCATCGGAAAAGCGATTGCAAAAACTCTGGCGCAGGCGGGAGCTTCCGTCATGATTTGCGGCAGAGACGGCGAGCGGCTTCAAGCGGCGGCTCAGGAGGTCTGCGAAGGGGGCGCGCGCTGCGTCTTTGAGCCGTGTGATATTACGCAAGCCAATCAGGTAGAAGGACTTGTCAAGAAAACCCTTGACACCCTAGGTCGCGTAGATATACTTGTCAACAACGCGGGGGTCACACGTGATAATTTGATCGCCCGCATGAGCGAAGAAGACTGGCAAACCGTTCTTTCAGTGAACTTAAAAGGCACTTTCCTTGTGACCCGGGAGGTGACGCGTCCGATGATGAAAGCCAGGTTCGGGCGCATCATCAATGTCTCCTCGGTCATCGGTCTGACGGGAAACGCGGGCCAAGCCAACTACGCCGCCTCCAAAGCCGGCATCATTGCTCTGACCAAGTCCGTTGCCAGAGAGCTCGCGAGCCGCAACATCACGGCCAACGCCATCGCGCCCGGGTTCATCGAGACCGACATGACGGTGCACATTGGGGCCGAGGCGAGGGAGGCGGTTCGCGGCCGCATCGCTCTGGGGCGCTTCGGCGCCCCTGAAGAAGTCGCCTCCGTGGCGCTTTTCTTGGCCAGCGACGCGGCGCGTTACGTCACGGGGCAGGTCATTTCAGTAGACGGCGGGTTGGCGCTTTAACCAGAATATTGATGAGACACAGCTGCTCTCTTCGGGGTTCCCGGTGAGGGCATTGTGCGAACGGAGGATCGGAACCATGGCCGTTTCGGAGAAAATCACGGAGATTATCGTGGAGCAGTTGGGTGTCAAGCCGGAGGAAGTGACGCCTGAGGCTTCTTTTGTGGACGATCTGGGCGCAGATTCCCTCGATACGGTGGAGTTGGTGATGGCTCTCGAAGAGGAGTTCGGAATCGAGATACCCGATGAAGAGGCCGAGAAAATTCAGACGGTGGGAGATGCCATCAAGTATATCGAGGAGAAAGCGGCCGCCAAGTAACGGTTTTATCCCCCCTCCTCTCTGCCTTCCCGTGCGTGCCCCTCGATGAAACGGCGAGTGGTTGTTACCGGCTTAGGCGCTATCACCCCCCTTGGTAATACCGCCGCAGAGTTTTGGCGCTCCCTTCTTGCGGGCAAAAGCGGCACCGGCCCCCTGACCCGTCTCAAGCCCGAGGACTACGCCTCGAAGGTCGCGGCCGAGGTCAAGCACTTCGACCCCGAGAAGTATCTTCCCAAAAAGCAGGTGAAGAAGAGCGACCGCTTCGTGCATTTTGCGGTGGCGAGCGCTCAGATGGCCCTGGAGGACTGCGGCGTCGACCTGAAGCGCGAGGACCCGTACCGGATCGGCGTCCTGGTGGGCTCGGGCATCGGCGGCCTGCCGACGATCGAGGAACAGCACCAGGTGCTGATGGAGAAGGGGCCCTCACGCATCTCACCCTTCTTGATCCCCATGCTCATCGTCAACATGGCGCCGGCGCAGATTTCCATTCAGTTCGGCCTCAAGGGGCCCAACAGCTGCGTGGCCACCGCGTGCGCGACCGGGTCTCATGCCATCGGGGACGCCGCGCGCATCATCGAGCGTGGAGAAGCGGACATGATGCTCTCGGGCGGCACGGAAGCGTGCATCACCCCGCTGGGGTTCGGTGGATTTGTGGCCATGAAGGCGCTCTCCCAGCACAACGAGTCTCCCGAAACGGCTTCCCGCCCGTTCGACGCCACGCGCGACGGCTTCGTGATGGGGGAAGGCTGCGGCATTTTGGTTCTGGAGGAGCTCGGGCACGCGAAAGCGCGCAACGCGAAAATCTACTGCGAGTTCAGCGGCTACGGCATGACCTCGGACGCCAAGCACATCACGGCGCCGGACCCGGAGGCCGAAAGCCCGTCGCGCTGCATGGTACGGGCCATGCAGGACGCCGGTGTCAAGCCGCAGGACGTGGGCTACATCAACGCGCACGGGACCTCGACCCCGCTCAATGACCGCGTGGAAACGCTTGCGATCAAAAAAGCGCTCGGCCACGACCTCGCCAAAAAGGTGATGATCTCCTCCACCAAGTCGATGACAGGGCACCTGCTCGGGGCGGCAGGGGGCATTGAGGCGGTGGTCTGCGCGTACGTGTTGCATGAAGGAAAGATCCCTCCGACGATCAATTACAAGCATCCCGACCCGGACTGCGATCTGGACTACGTTCCCAATCAGGCGCGCGAAGCGAAGGTGAAAGTGGCGCTCTCCAATTCCTTCGGCTTCGGGGGCCACAACGCCACGCTCGTTTTAAAAGCCTTCCACAAATAGGACCGGCAGCTCGAGGGATGCCCGGAAAAGGGCGGTGAGGATGTTTTGCATGCGAAGACCTTTAAAATTCGAAGATTCGAAACTTCAGTTTCTTGCAAGACCGGCCGATACAAGGACGGAGCCACGGGTACGGTGCCAGGTCGTAAAATAAGACCTGGCACCGATTGATGCGGGGCCGATTTGGGCATGGCCCCGAAGTGAAGGGGAACGGATCATGTTAGCCCACATTAAGCGAAACTTCCAACTCACGCTGCCGTCCTTGATCCGCAAGCACTTGGGCTTGAGAGAAGGGGACGTGGTGGACGTCGCCCTTCAGGGCGGAAAGATCGTGCTCACTCCCAAGCGGGTGGTGGACCGTGAGGATGCCCTGGCGGTGGGTGCCCTGGAGCGGGAGGCGGGCCGTGTATCTTAAAAAGCTCGAGCTCGTCGGCTTCAAGTCGTTTGCCGACCGCACGGAGATCGTCTTCGAGAAAGGCATCACGTGCGTGGTGGGGCCCAACGGCTGCGGCAAGTCGAACATCGTGGATGCCATCCAGTGGGTGCTGGGCTCGCGCAGCCCCAAGGCGCTGCGGGGCTCCACCATGCAGGATGTCATCTTCAACGGCACTGATTTTAGAAAGCCCACCGGATTCTGTGAGGTTTTGCTCACGCTCGACAACTCGGAAGGCTCGCTGCCGATCCCGTACACCGAGGTGGTGATCAGCCGGAGGCTGTACCGGACGGGAGAAAGCGAATACCTCATCAACAAGACGCCCTGCCGCGCGCGCGACATTCAAGACCTCATTCTGGACACCGGCATCGGCCGCAACGCCTACTCGGTCATCGGGCAGGGGCGCGTGGGCGACATTCTTGCCGCCGAAGGCGATGAGCGGCGCGCGCTCATTGAAGAGGCGGCGGGCATCTCCAAGTACAAGGTCAAGAAGGAAGAGGCCCTGCGCAAGCTGGAGCGCACGGAGCAGAACCTGCTGCGCCTGCGCGATATTGTCTCGGAGGTTGAGCGCAACATCCGGTACGCCGAGCGGCAGGCCAAACGCGCCGAGGGCTACCGCAGGATCAGTGAGGAGCTGAAGCGCCTGGCGACCGTCAAGGCCTTTGCCGACTGGGACGCGCTCTCGGCGCGCCGGGAGGCCCTGGCGGCGGAGGCGAGCCGCCTGGAAGCCGAGGAAGACACGATGCGCCGCGATGTGGAAGCAAGGGAGCAAGCCATTCGCGAACGCGAGGCCGAGCTTGCGGCGAGCTTGGAGGTTCAGCGCACGGCGGACCGAGCGCTCGCGGCGCAGGAGGCTGAGGTTAAATCCCTCGAGCTGCGCCTGGAACTTTTCGAACGTGAGAGGGAAGAGAAGACCAAGGGGAGGCAAGCGCTCCTTGCGGAAACATTCGGCACGACGCGCGATGTGTCTGGACTCGAAGCGGATGCCACTCGCCTCGAGGAGCGGCTTTCAGCCGAACAGGCTGAGCTGGCGCGGCTTGCATCGTCCCGGGAGGCGCTTGCGTCACGGCTGGAGTTCTTCCGCGCGGACGCCGCCCTCTCGCACCTCCAGGCCAAGTCCTTGCGGGAGCTCTGCTTTGAGCAGGCTGCTCATGCCAGCGCGCTCCGCAATCAAGTCGAGGCCGTGAGGGTTTCCGAGACCCGAAGCCAGGTGCACCGCGAGCGCATCCAACGCGATCTCGCGCGGCTGGCCGAGCGGCTCGAGCATCTGGAGCGATCGGAAGCCGGCGCTCCGCTCGCCGGCGGCGAGATGGATTCCTTGCAGGCCGTAGCCCGGGAACGCGAGCAGTCTTTGGAGGCCCTTGAGCGGGAAGGGGAGTTGCTGACTCAGGAAACCGGCACGCTGGAGCGAGCGAAGGCCTCGGCCGAGCGCGCTTTCTTCGTAGCCCGGGCCCGGCACGCGGACGTCGTGGCTGATGAGAAAGCGATCCGTGAGTTTGTGACGGAGCGAAGCGCGGCGGGGCGCCTCTCGGAAGGTCTTTTACAGCCCCTGCGGGAGATTTTCGAAGCTCACCCGGACTACGAGACGGCGCTCGCAGCGGCCCTTGAGGACCGGGTGTCGCTTTGGCTGGTTGAGCATGTGACTTCCGCTCACCGATTGCTCGCGGAGATCTCCGAATCGGACAAGCTGGGACGCATCCGCCTCCTCGTCCGCACTCACTCCAACGGCGCAGCGCACGCCCAGCTCGAAGACTCGCTCTTGGAAGGCAAACTGCTGGATTTTGTGACGGTCAAGGAGGGATTCGAGGATGTGGCGGGCATGCTCCTGGGTTCGTTCTATGTGGCCCCGCCGCTCACGGGGGAAAACGCCGGGCGTCTGTTCGGGCTGGCGCAACACGCGGTGCTCGTGACGCGAGACGGCACCCGTCTGGGCGCAGGACCGATTCTTGTGGGGGGGCGCTTCTCCAACGGAAAGCACGCGGGCGTCGCGAGCCTGACGGCCCAATCCCTGCAGGCGCTGGAAGCC
>CAZPNG010000132.1:0-6268 GCA_964587845.1 uncultured bacterium
GTCGAGTGGTTGACGGCGGCGTCGGCCGCGAAGGCGGTGCCCGACGGAGAAGAGTCGGCGAGGTTCGGGTCAAACACATAGTCCACGTTTGCGACAGCGCCCCCTCCCAAGCTGCCCGAGGGCAGGGCATTGGCGGTCGAGGGACAATCGAAAACCAGGATGTCGGAAATATAGTAGGGCGTGCCGGTGTCGGCATCCGGGCTATTGAGTTCCGCGGCGACGCTCTTGCTGGCTGAGCCCGGGAAATCTCCCCCGTTCTCGTCGGCGTACAGCAGCGCCGCGGTGCCGAGCACGCGCAGGTTGTTGAGGCACTTGGTGCGGCGGGCCTTCTCGCGGATATTTCCGACTTGCGGCGCAATGAAGGTCAGCAGGATACTGATGATCGAGATCACCACCAAGAGCTCGATCAGCGTGAAGCCGCGAGCGCCGCGCCTCTTACGAAAGGTCCGATCCATGGCTCCCTCCCTGCTTTCCCTGTGAGTCTCAGGCCAACAGGTTCTGCAGCTTTTTCTCAATCGCCGCCTTGGGAACGGCGCCGACGATCTTGTCGGCCTCCCGCCCGTCCTTGAAAAACAGGAGCGTAGGAATGCTCATGATTCCGAACCGCTGGGCAAGCTCTTGATGCTCATCGACATTCACCTTCACGACCTTGGCGCGCCCGGCATACTCCCCCGCCAGCTCCTCGACCACGGGGCTCACGGCCCGGCAGGGGGCGCACCACTCGGCCCAAAAGTCCACGAGCACGGGCTCTTTGCCCTTCAGAACATCTTCAAAGTTTTGATCATCCCCAACAATAACGCTCATCTGCACCCTTTCGGCCTATACTTTCGTCCGTCGACTCACAGGCAGCTCGCAGCCAAGGCGATCATCGCCAGGGCCACCAACTCCGCCGGAACTCCCGCCCACGCAGCTGCCACCCGGCGCAGACGGATGTCGCGGCGAAGCGAGCCGACGCACCAGCCGGTGAGAAAAGCCAGCACCGCCGCGCCCGCAAGAAACCTCCACAGGGCCCAGCCCGAATAAGAATAGAGACTCGGGATGACGGCAAGCCCAAACGGAAGCCCGCTTGCAAAAAGAGCCGCGCGCTCCTCTCCGTAGAGGAAACCACCCGCCACGGCCCACGCAGCGAGCACAAGAAGTCCCACTATTAAAACATAAATTGGCGAAACGTCCAGGAGATTCGGGGCGATGGATGCGAGCGCCGCGGCCAAGACACCGGCGAGCGCGCTGGCAAGTGCGAGCGCAAACGCCGTGCGGGCCGGCCGGCGCTCAAGCGTCGGAACACGCAGAAACGCGACGGCCCCCCACCCCACCACGAACAGAATCGCCTCGCCGCTCATCGCCGCCATCCCCGGGCGCGCCGGGCCACCGCCCACGCGCAGGCCAACACCACAAGTTTTGCGGCCGTGAGAGCGGCAGGTGAAATCGCAGCGAGCGACAACGCCTCCGCCAAGAGCGCGAGAGCAAATAGGTCCAGAATGAGCCAGCTTGCGCGCGCCGCGCGCCGCGCGGCCCACGCGAGATCGGCGCCATGCGGCTGCGCGAGGTCCCGCACCTCAAGCAGCATGGCCATCGGCACAAGGATCACGGCTGCTGCGCGGGCGGAGGCAGGAGCATGCGGGAGAACCGCCAGGGCCACCGAGACCGCGAGAGCTGCGAGACACGCTGAAAGCGGCGCGCGGGCCGACTCCTCAAGCCGCTCGCCGGCGAAAAAGAAGGCGGCCGTCGAGAGCGGCAGAATGCAAACCAACGCAGCTGCCAATCCAAACGCGTCCTTAAACCCGCCGATGGCGGGCGCGGCGAGGAGGGCCACCCAGAGCGCGTCGAGGTGAGCGCTCGCGTGCTGCGGGCGGGCCGTTAGGTCAAGTGAGCGCGCCATTGTTCCACCCATTGGTTGAGCGCGGGAGCAGCGGCGTTGGCAAGCAGCACCGCCGCCGGCACGCCGGCGGGCCCCATCCCCTGGGCCTCAAACGCTGCGGCGGCAAGCCCCGCCGCCAGCGCCACGAGCGCTCGAGCGCGCCGCTCCAGAGGCCGCGGGCCCAAGGCCGGAACCAAAAAGAAAGCCGCCAAGATCCAATCCGAGCGCAGCGCAAGCGCGCCGATCGACGCGCCGCGCATCGCAGCTGAAATCCAAACCGCAGCCAGGAAGGCGGCGGCTTCCTCCCAGCCCACGAGCCGCTTCCATAAGAGCACCCCCGAGCCCACGGCGAGGGCCCCGGACACGGCGACTCCTGCAGCGATCGGCGGCTCGCCCCCGGGGACCGTGGCTGCCAGGAGCCACGCCAAGCACGCGGGCGAGAAGAGCGCCCGGCCCACGCCGCCGAAGATCATTTTCGCGAAAAAGAGGGCGCCTGCCAAAGCGGCTGCGGCCACAGGCGAGGGCGCGGAGCCCGTTAAAACGACAAAAAGCGCCCCGTCGTAGATAGATGACAACACGGAGGCATGCGAAGCACCGCGTAAGAGGCGGGCCGACAGACCTTCGACAATCGCCGCTCCGGCAAGACAGCTTGCCGCGAATGCGAGGCCCTGCAGACCCGCCTGCGCCACGGACAGGGCGAAAGCGGGAATGAGGCCCAAGGTGAACGTGAGGTACACTCCCGCCACCGAGTCGCGGGTGCGGACGTAGGGCGGCGCATCAACAAGGAAGGTTTTCATATCCGTTCCACTTCACTTCGGGGCCCTGCCCAAATCGGCTCCGTTTCTCTAACGAGCCTCCGGCCGACGTGAAGCAACTCCGTCATGGGGCGGTTTGCGGGACACACGTACCCGCAGTTGCCGCAGGCCGTGCAGCGCTCGATCTTGCCTTCCGCTAGAAGCTCGGCGTCCTGGGCCTCGGCCGCGACGGTGAGCAGGGCCGGCGAGATCGAAACAGGGCAGACCTCGATGCAACGGCCGCAGCGAATGCAAGGATCGATCGGGCGCGGCGCCGCGTCGTTTGCGCCCTGAAGCAACACGGCGGCTGTGCCCGCCGTCACCGGCACCTCGAGGGAAAGCTGCGCGCGCCCGCGCATCGGCCCGCCGGCAATCACGCGCAGAGGATCCTGCAGGAAGCTGCCGGCCAAGGCCAGGGCGTCGGCCATGACGGCCCCGAAGGGAAGCCAAACGTTGGCGGGCTTGGACACGGCGCCCGCAAGCGTCACGACGCGCTCGACGTGCGGGCGGCCGCGCAGCGCCGCGTCCCACGCCGCGTACGCCGTGGCCACCGGCAGAACGCAGGCTTGCTGCGGGCTCACGCCCAAAAGCCGCGCCAGGAGCGGGCCTTCATGGGGGTAGCCGCGAGCCAGCATCCGAAACGAAAGATCGAGAGAACGCAAGTGAAGGAACTTCTTGCTCGCGAGGATCTCCGCCATGTGGCGCTGGTGCGGCTCGAGCGCTAGGAGGGCCCGCTTGGCGCCCAGCGCCGCAAGCAAGACTTGAATGCCCTCCAACACTTCCCCGGGATGCGAGCCCAGGATGGCGCGATCGCAGGACACAAGGGGCTCGCTTTCGATCGTTCCCAAAACCAGCGTGTCCGCGCCGCATGAGCGGGCCCTGCGCAGAACTTTAAACGCCGGCTCAGGCGCCGGCCCGAGCGTCAGGACGCCGGCCAGGCGCAGCCGCTCCAAGAGCGCTTCGGCACCGGCCGCCTCAGGGTCGGTGATGGGCTCAAGGCGCGTCTCTTCCTCCGTGCCATCGAGCGAGAGGTGCAGCGCCAAGCCGAAGCCCAGGAACGGGTGGGGAAACACGCCGATGCGCTGGACGACTCCTGCGCGCGGGGCGTGGACGGGGAACGGCGGATCTCCGGAGGTCTCGGCCACGACCTGACCGCGCCGGACCGTGTCGCCCACCCCGACCACCGGCAGGGCCTCGAGGCCCTCAGCCGGCGCGAGGGGAAGAATGAGCCGTTCAAGCAAAGGCGGCTGTGAGATTTGGAAATCGCCGTCCAGAGCGCCCGCCATGAGGGATGGAGGGAATTGCAGAAGCTTAGGCATTGGAGAAGAGCACTTCTTCGTCTGGACGGAGATCCGGGCGGTTGAGACTGCCCGTGCGGTAGCCGCCCCGGTCCAGCGTCACGGTTGAAAAACCAAAGCGGGCGAGCGCCGCTCCCAGGGCCCGCTTCTCCGCCGGGTCGCGCGCCAGGCGCCCCAGCTCCTCCGGCCCGAACTCCAGGCGCGCCCGCTCACCCAGGTGGCGCACGCGAAGAACCCGGTAGCCGCGCGCTTTCAAGAAGTCCTCCGCGCCCTCGATCTGCGCGAGCTTCTCGCGCGTGACGGGCGAGCCATGGGGGATACGGCTCGAGAGGCAGGCCGCCTGCGGCTTGTCCCAGATCGGGATACTGAGCTCCTGCGCGAGCTCGCGCACCTCGGCCTTGCCGAACCCGGCCTCGAGGAGCGGGCTCTTCACGCCATGTTCCGCCGCCGCCTGCAGGCCGGGCCGGAAATCGCCGAGATCGTCGGCGTGGGTACCGTTGGCGATCGTTTCAAAACCGCACGCCCCACGCAAGCGCGCCATTTCGGTGTACAGCTCGGTCTTGCAAAAATAACAGCGCGTGGTGGGATTGGCCGCGTAGTTCGGGTCCTCGAGTTCGCGCGTTTCGAGGAGGACATGGTCCACGCCCAGATCGGTGGCGAACGCTTGCGCCTCTTGAAGCTCCGAGGCCGGGATGGACGGGCTCACGGCCGTCACCGCCCGCACGGCCTCGCGGCCCAGGACATCCGCGGCCACCCGCAGGACAAGCGCCGAGTCGATCCCCCCGGAAAACGCCACCAAGGTCTTGCCATATCCAGCGACGATCTCCTGCAACCTCACGCGATCCACCCCCCGCCGATCACGCGATCCTGCCTGTAAAATACGGCCGCCTGTCCCGGCGTGACCGCGCTCTGCGGCTCATCGAACGTCACGCAGGCCCCGCCGCCTTCGAGGGCCTCGACGGTGCCGGCCACCTGCGCCTGGTGCGAGCGGATCTTGATCTCGGCGCGCACCGCCTCGCCCGGCCGCGGCGGGTCGATGTGCCAGACCGTGTCCTTCGTGCGGCACTCGGAGGCACTCACTTCCTCTTTCAACCCCACGATGACTTCGTTCGACTCGGCGCGAACCTCCTTGACGTAATAGGGCTCGCGCGCCGCAATGCCCAGCCCGCGGCGCTGCCCCACCGTGAAGTGAAAGTATCCCGGGTGCGTGCCCAGCACCGCGCCGGCGGTGTTCTTGATGAGGCCGGGCTGGCTGGTGAGCGCGCTGTTCTTCTCGAGAAACGTGGCGTAATCGTTGGAGGGGATGAAGCAAATCTCCTGGGAGTCGGGCTTGTCAGCCACGGGAAGGCCCAGCTCCGTCGCCAGGGCCCGGATCTCTTCCTTTGAATACTCACCGCAGGGAAAGAGGGTGCGCTCAAGCTCGTCGGGCCTCACGCGGAAGAGCACGTAGGACTGGTCCTTGCGCGCGTCGCGGCCGGCATAGAGCCCCCACCGCCCCTCCTCCAAGAGGTAGCGAACGCGGGCGTAGTGGCCCGTACTGATCGCGTCCATCCCTAGCGCGCGGGCGCGCTCGCCAAAGGAGCGGAACTTCACGTGCTCGTTGCAGGCCACGCAGGGATTGGGAGTGCGGCCGATTGAGTACTCCGAAATAAAATAATCCACCACGCGCGTCTTAAACTCGCGCTCCATGTTGAAGACGGTGTAAGGCACGCCCAGCTTGCGGGCCACGGCGCGCGCGTCGTCCACGCCCTCGATCGAGCAGCAGGAGCGCGTGTGCTTGGCCTCGCAATCGCCGGGCGCCCACGTGCGCATGGTGGCCCCGTGCACCTCGTAGCCCTCGCGCACCAGCAGCGCAGCGGCCACCGAGGAATCCACCCCTCCCGACATCGCCACCAACACTTTCTTCTTCATCGTCATCCTGTAGCGGTTCTGCCCGAGCGCCTGGGCGGCGCAAGCTCGATTCGAGGAGACAGCGAGTCGAGTGGACCAGGACGGTCCACGCGACGAGCGGGACAGCGCGCCCTTTCAGGACTGAAAGGGGAAGTTCTCCGAGAATCGAGCTTGCGCCGCCCAGGCCCCCAGCTTTGCTGCCTCCTCACGCTAGAAGTTCCAGATTAACTTCATCCTCAAAGGTTTTCAAGAGCGAGCCGAACCGCACCGGCTTCACGCTCACGTCCCGCAGCCGGGGAATCCGGGCGATGATCGGCAGGCCGGTGATATCCTGAATGATCTTGGGGTTGGTGAGCTCCACGAGCGGCGTGTCCCCCGGCGTAAAGCCGTTCATGATGAGCCCGCGAACCTCCAGCCCCGCGGAGCGC
>CAZPNG010000133.1:0-2543 GCA_964587845.1 uncultured bacterium
GCATCCGCGAGCCCGCTTGAGTCGAGCGCCTCATAGAGCTTGCGCGCAGCCGCATTAAAGGAGAACGCGCCGGTGGCCGGGGCACCCGCTGAGAGCGGGTCGGCCGCCAAGTCCCCGAAGGTCGACAGACCGAAGGTGGGGACGCCGGCGGCGCCACAGGTCGCCAGCGAGTCGCGAAGGCGCGCAAGGTGTTGCTCCAGCGCGAACAAAACGCCTCCGTAAGAGCGGAGCGTCTCAAAGACGCCCACGAATTCCCCGCCGAGCGTGGAGGCAGGATGAAACTCAGAGGAGGCGAGCGCCGAACGCCCGGGCGAGCGCTTCCCCCTTGTGGAGGGTCTCTTCATATTCCTTCTCGGGGCGGGAGTCCGTGACGATCCCCGCGCCCACCTGAAACGTGCCGAAGCCCGGCTTGAGCGTGAGGGTACGGATCAGGATGGAAAGGTCCAGATCCCCTCCCTGGGCCATGTAGCCCAGGGAGCCGGTGTAGAGCCCCCGCGGCGTGCGCTCGAGTTCGTGAATGATCTCCATGCACCGCACCTTGGGGCACCCCGTGATGGTGCCGCCGGGAAACATGGCGCGCACGAGATCCACGGGGCCCGCCCCCTCACTGAGCTCGGCGCAGACATTGGACACGATGTGCTGCACGTGGGAATAGCGCTCGAGGGTCATCATCTCGCTCACGCGCACGGAGTCGAAGCGCGCCACGCGGCCCAGATCGTTGCGCTCCAGGTCGAGCAGCATGAGGTGCTCGGCACGCTCCTTCTCGCTTAAGAAAAGTTCCTGCGCCAGTGCAGCGCTCTCCCTCCCATCTTGGTTTGCGGGTCGCGTGCCGGCAATCGGGCGCGTCTCAGCCCTGCAGCCTCGCAGCCGCACGAGACGCTCCGGCGAGGCGCTCACGACGGTGAGGTCCCCAAAACGCACGTACGCTGCGAAGGGCGAGGGATTGATCTCGCGCAAGCGCTCGTAGAGGCGCCAGGGGTCTCCCGACCAGCGAAAGGAAAATCTCTGCGAGAGATTGGCCTGATAGATGTCGCCTGATGCAAGATAGCTTTTCACGCGCCGCACCCTGGCCGTGAAGTCCTCGCGTGTGACGTTCGAGCGGACCGCCCCGGCGCAAAACTCCCCGGCTCCGGCATCGTGCCCGCCGGCTTGGAGGAGGTCGCGCTCAAGCGCCGCCAGGCGGCGCTCCGCGCGCTCGCAGGCGCGAGCCCAGGAACCGTCGTCGGGCCGCAGCCAGGTGACGAGGTGCACGACCCGAGCGGCCTGGTCGAGAGCAGCCAGCGTGTCGTAAAAGGCGGCGCGCAGGAGCGGCTCCCCGCAGGGCGCCTCCAGGAAACCCAATCGCGGCTCGATCGCTGAAGCCAGTTCGTAGCCCAACAGCACGAGCGCTCCACCTTGAAACGGGGGGAGATCCTCACGGCGCCGGACCGGCCAGAGCGCCAGAATTTCGCCGAGAAGGTCCAGGGGATTGCCGCCCATGAACGTGGAAGCGCCGTCCTGGCGGATTTCCAAGCCGCTCGGCCAGCCCGTGACCGTGAGGAAGGGCTCGCGGCCGCAAAAAGAATAGGCGCCCGTCTGGGGATGAAAGCGCGCGCTGTCGAGCAGGAACGAGTTCCGGCCGGCGCTCAGGCGCGAAAAGGCGCGGTCGAGCGACCCGCTAGGGGCGAGCGTTCGCGCCACCGGCACATTCCATCCCTTCTCCCAGGCCTCGCGGGCCTGGGGATCCCGCGCCCATGACTGCCGGCGCCCCCACCTCCGGTCTGTCGACCTTCGGGGACTTGGCAGCCGACCCGCTCTCAGCGGGTGCCCCGGCTGCCGGCGCCGAGCCGCCTGCCGGGGAGCGCGGCGTCCGCCTGCCTGAGTTTGATTTGCCGGCCGTGAAAGCGGTCAAAGAGGAAGGCGTCGCGAAAGTTGTCGAGGAAGGGCGCGTGAGCTTGGAAGACTTGAAGAAGACCGGCAACGCCACGCTCCTTTACGTTTGGAATCCCGAGTGCGATTCCTGCCGCTACAAAGTGCCGGCGCTTGCGCGCCTGGCGCGGGAGAAAGGTTTCAATGTGTACGCAGTCGTCTGGGGCGATTCGGAAGAAAAGCTGCGCCAGTTCCTGCAGGATCACCCGGTCACGCACGGGGTGACGCACATCCTGGATCCGGACGGAAAGATTAAGAGCGCCATTCCCGATCTCCAATCTTCGCCGGGCATCGCCCTCGTGGGACCCAATGGGAAGGTCGTGAAATCCTGGTCGTGGGAGATGATCGAGCCGATCGCCGGGAAAGGCATGAGCCCCGTCTTGGCGTTCGCCAGTCAAGTGATGGGTGTCGACATCGCCCCCGAGGAGCTCGCGGGATACAAGGAGGAGGATCCCGCCGAGGCCGCGCCGCCGGGTGAGCCGAAACCCGAGCAGAAATTTGTTGCTGAAATGCCGGTGGCGCAGGGGGTCTCGAGATACCTGAAAGGTCTTGCGGATCGCGCGCGCGCCGGAAAGGGCGTCGAGCACGTTCGCACGGCGGGCGAGGTCCTCGCGCTCGTCGAGGTGGGTGACGAC
>CAZPNG010000134.1:0-2578 GCA_964587845.1 uncultured bacterium
TATTCTACCATATCTATAGAAGGTGCTCTAGGCGACCCGGCGCGTCAGGGCCTCGGCCTCACGCCGGAAGGTGAACGCATCGAGGCGTGCCGAAACAGCCCACTCAAGTGCCGGAGTAGCCGTGAGATCCGAGGGCGTGTCCAGGTCCATCACCGCCCGGCGCAAGGCCACGGCGAGCGGGTCCACTCCAGAGCGCTCGATCAGCGCAGCCACTCGCGCCGCCGCCTGGCGGTCCAGGGGCTGGGGCTCGTCAGGGCGCAACGCGAGCGCGATCTCGCGAGCGCCATCCGCAAGCTCCTGCGACGATGGTCTCGGAAGCGCACGCCGGGGCGCCGAGCGCGCCGGGGCCCAGCGCTCCCTCAAGCGGCTGCCGGGCTTTGGCCAGGTCCCTTCATATATAGTGGTGGTCTCCTTGGGGCGCCCGGCGGGCAAGGCCTGCACCGAGAGCTGGAGCTGTAACTTTAGGCTCGTTCCCTGCTCGGCGCGCTCGGCCGGTCCGACCTGTGAGAATCGCGCCGGCGGCGCATCAAATGTCTTGCGCAAACTCTCGCCCTGCTGGTTTCGTGTTTCAACCAGCAGAATGGCGGTCTTGAGCCAGCCAGGCGCCAAACCGCTCTCGAATCTATGAATCAGGTCCACCACAGCCGACCCCCAAACTCCAATCCCGTTGTCCTCCAAGGCAACCGACACAGCCCCTTCGGGGGACAGCGCCGCTCTGAGTCTAATCCTCGGCCGATATCCCCGATCCCCAAGATAGTCCCTCATGGCCACGGCTTCGAACGAGTTCAAAGGCAGGTGATCGAAAATGTACGTGATCAATGCGACGACGGGGCTTTCCAGCCCGATCTGCAGGAGGCGCAGGTCAACCTCATCCAGAGCGGCAAGGCCCCACTTCATAAAGTCCTGATGGGCCCGCTGACCCAGCCGCAGCATCGTGCTTCGGGCGGGCGCCTTCTTCTCAAACCGCTTGATGAGCTTGCGGCCCGCGACCTGCGGGATCGCGAGTTCCTCAGAGCCGGTACCGGCGCTTTCAAAATGGAAAGTCCAGACGGCCCTCAAATCCACAAGAACCCTGTGGCGGCTGAAGAGCTGCCCGGCCAGCTCGCGCAGAGCGTCGCGCTCCCTCTGATCCTTCCCCCGGAGGTCGAGAGGCTCATCCCCAGAGAACTGCAAGGCAACGGAGAGATCGAGGTCGCTGGGTCCCACATCCGCCTCCTTGAGCTCTACAGCTTGCTCGTAATCCATGTCGGGATAAAGCCCGATGCGGGTGTAATCAAAATCGAAACCGGCAGTTGTGAAACTTCCGAAGAGCGCCCTTACCTTCATGGCGCGAAGGCCCCGCCGCCCGCTCAATCGCGCGACCGCGGCCACCGCTTCATTCAACGCGCTCTGATACGCCCGGATGGCGCGCCTGCGGGCACGATCCGTTTGCGCAATGCCGTTCTCATCAAATCCCCGCATGGCGCGGGCCGCACTGTGGCGCGAGCCCTGCGGCGGCTTGGCACGACCGGCGGCATCTCCACGGCGGCCAGCTCTGCGCAGCAAGATGGCGCCCCCCGCCAAAGCCCAGTCCAGCGCGTGGGACGCCCCATTCACGAGGGTGTGAAGGATAATCGGCACGAGCAGATTCCCCGAGGCCTGGTAGGCATAGGCGAGCGCGACGCCGCCGTAGAATTGGCCGGGGTCGATCGACCGGTGGATGAGGCAGAACCTCATCGAGGAGGCCGCGATCGCAAGCCAAACGCCCAGCGGCAAGCCCAAGCCGATGTCGAATCCCGCGATGGGCAGCACGAAGTGGAACGGGTGGCCGAGGCCGGGAAAACTCGTGAGGATAAGTTTCAGGATATTGAACAATACGAAACGCTCCCGAAACTCCTCATAGGCAGGAGTGACAGCAACCCCGTCCAGGGTCCTGAGAGCAGCCACTTTGCCGACCTGCCCGAGGGACTGCCGCGCTCTGCGATGGAGGACGCTGAACGCGACCTGAAGGGCCAGCATGGCTCCGACCACCCAGTGCATCTTCGTCGTGAGGAGGAACTGGACGCCCAGCGCCACGCTCTGCGACAGCGCCCCCCAGTGCCACATGGCCGAGGCCAACAAGACAGGACCTGCAACCCAGGCGCGCCGCACAATCTCTTTCGTCAGGGTTTCCTCATCAGGACGCTCTGTGGTCACTACGCGGCTCTCCTGGCCGCGCATCGCGCGCACCACCGCAAGCAGCCAGGACACGGAGAACAACGTGAAGCTCAAAATCGGCAAGAGGACCGAACCCGCTACGATCGCACCCAGATCCGGCCCGAACCCAAAAGGCGGTTGGCTGAGGATGTCATTCAGTGGTTTCACCGTCATCAATACATAGGCGAGCGCCGCCGCTGCCCACAAGCCGTAAACGGCCCACTCGGTTTTGCCGCGCGGCATCAGTTCCGAAAACCCCCGCCGCAGCTTCTTCCCCAGCCCTTCACCGCGGACAGCCGAATGCCGGGCGAGCCATGACCGGGCCAGGCGCCGCGCTTCCCGTGAAACCGCTTCATGCCACGGCCAGTCCAGGGCGTAGGCGCGGAACGTCAAATACTCCCGG
>CAZPNG010000135.1:0-3332 GCA_964587845.1 uncultured bacterium
ATGAGCTCCCGTTCAATCTCGCGGGCGGTCATGCCGGTTTCGCGTCAGGAACGTGACGAAGGGTGATGAGCGCCGCTGCAGCCAGAAGGCCAAGCGCGCCGACTGCAGCGCGGTAGCGGAGGGCGCCCCAGGGCTCAAGAACGCTCACCAGACCGCCCCACAAGAGCGGGCCCACGATCGCTGAGAAACGCCCGGCGAGAACATTGAACCCGAAGAAGGTGGCGGCCTCGCGCTCCGGCACGAGTGCGAGCAACAGAGGCCGTGAAGCGGTCCACAAACCGCCCAACGCGACGCCCATGAGGACGCCGGCAATCCACAGCCCCCGCCCCTGCCCTGCCGCGGCAGCGAGCATCAGGGCCACAAGCCATAGGGCGATCACCCCCCCGAGAACCGTTCGCGGCCCCAGCCGGTCCGACAAACGGCCTGCTGTGACAGAGCCCGCAAGCGCCGCCACGGTCGTGAGGGCGAAGAACACGTGGAGTTCGGCCTGGCGGAACCCCGCAACTTCGGAAGCATAAATCCCCATGAACAGGATCACCGTGTTGGCGGCGTTTTGAATGAGGAACATGGTCAGCAAGAAAGCGCGCACGCTCGGGGTGCGCCGCAAGGCCTCCAGACTCTCCCGCCACAATCCGCGCCGGGGCCCCTCCGGGCCTTTCGGCCCGTTGGGCCGGAGGCCGGCGGACGAAAGGCTGCCGCGGGCGCCCTTGTCGCGAACCCAAATGAGACACGGCAGCGCAAAAAGAAAATAGAGTAGGGCGGTTGGGACAAAAGCGCGCTGGCGGATCACCCCGCCCCCGGGCGCGTTCACAAAGGGCGCCGTGAGGACGATGCCGGCGAGCGCGCCGGCGTAGCCAAGGGCCACCCCGAATCCGGAAACCCAACCGAGGCGATTGGGGGGCGCCACACCGGCGAGGAGACTGTCATAAAAGACGAGCGACAACTGATAGGCCACATTCGCCGCGAAGAAAAGCGAAAGCCCGGCCGCCAGGCTCCCCGCGAATCCCATGGCAGCCGTCGAAAGGATACACACCCCGGTCCACAGCGCGAGGGACGCGCGCCGGGTCGCGCCGAGATCGGCCATCCTGCCAAGCGCGGGCGCCAGCGCGATCGTGAAGAGCATGGCACCGCCGTAAACCAGGGAATAGTGAAGCTCACGGCCGCCCAGATCGCGCACCACCCACAGGGCGCCGTGCAGGGACACGACGTTCATGGAGAACATCGTGTTGGCAAAATCGTAGAGGGCCCACGCAAGGATGGGGCGGGCCAGGAAACTCATGAAGCGGGAGACTTCGGGGCGCCCTCCGGGCCTTTCGGCCCGTTGGGCCGGAGGCCCTCTGGCTCGATGGCCCAGACGAACCGCCACTCACCGGGCCGGCGCCTCTCCAGGCATACAGCCCCCGCCGTGGTGAACCCCGGCACCTCAAAGTCGAGCGTCCGGGTAAGCAGGATCGACGCAAGGCGCTTGAGGAAGGGCAGATGCCCCACGATCATGAGATCCCCCGCCTCCCCTTCAAGCCCCGGCACCCAACGATTGACGTCATCGTCCGGCGCGAGTCCGTCGCGCGCCTCAGACACGGCGAGCGCTCCGATTTCCTTGGCAATTCTCTGGGCTGACTGAACTGCGCGCACGCGGGGACTGTGCCAGAGCTTGGCGACATGAACGGCGCGATCTTTGAGCGAGCCCGCCAGGGAGGCCACCTCCCGCAGCCCCTTTTCGGTGAGGACGCGGTCGGTGTCCGCCGAACCCGGGCAGGCGTCTCCATGGCGCACAAGGTAGAGTTTCACAACGGGCCCCCGGCTGCGCAAGTGCAGCCCGCGCTGGAAGTAAGCACTTAACTTTATCTGAGGGAGAGCTTCACGAAGCAGGCGAAGACCATGAGCCCCGTACCCAGGATGAAAAAGCTCAGGGTCTCAAAGTGGTGCACCGAAGCGAACCCCTGAAGCCGGACCACCCCGGCCCCCAGACACACGAGAATGCCCGCAACGCCGGCGGTGTTGGCAACATTGTCCATGAGACGCCCTCCTCCCCCTTCTTAAAGCACCTCACCAAACCCTGCGAACTCCAGCTGCGGACTCACGTCCCGCGCGGGACGACGAAAACGCGACGGCCGCTCCTCGGAGGCCTCGGCCGAAAAGCCGAGCCGCCGGGTCCACACCTCCCAAGTGCGCTCGATCGCTTCCCAGTACCGCCCCTCCCCTTCGTGACGATGGCCGTAACGGCTGTCATAAAGCTTGCCGCCCCGCACGGCGCGGATGCGGGACTCCACGCGCGACACGCTCAGGGGCCGCGCCTGGCGCAGTCGCTCGAAGAAAACCTCTTTCACGGAGCCGGGCAGGCGCAGGAGCGTGCGAAAGGCAAAGCGCGCCCCGCACCGCTTGGCCTCCTGCAGCAGCCGGGGGATGTCCGCGTCGTTCAAGCCGGGAATGATGGGCGCAATGCCGATCCCCACGGGAATCCCCGCATCAGCCAGCAGAGCCATGGTTTCAAATCGCCTTCGCACGGTGGGAGCTCCCGGCTCGAGCGCGCGAGTCAGGTCCTCATCCCAGAACGGGATGCTGAGGGACACGCTGACGCCGGCCTCTTGCTCGAGTGAGCGGAGCACATCGATGTCTCGCCGCACGAGGAGGGACTTCGTCACCAGCCCTGCGGGGTTTCGGTACGCCAGGCACACCGCGAGGCAGCAGCGCGTAAGCTTCCAAGCCGCCTCCAGGGGTTGGTAACAATCCGTGACGCCGGAAAAGACCACCCCCTCCCCCCTCCAGGAAGGCTTGCGAAATGCCTCTTCCAACAGTCGGGGGGCTTGGGCTTTGACAAAAATTTTGCGTTCAAAGTCGCTACCGGCGCCCAGACCCAGGTACTCATGGGTCGGCCGGGCATAGCAATAGGCACATGCGTGGAAACACCCGCGGTAGGGGTTGGCGCTCCATCGAAACCCGATGTCCGGGCTGTCATTTTCCGACAAGATTGACCGAGAGTGGTCCTCATAGACCTCAAGCTCAGCCACCGGGGGCTCGCCCAAGAGTTCGCGCTCGATGGTCACGTACGGATTGGGGGGATTCCACACCCTGCGCAGTTCGGGAGACATGTCAGAGGTTCTCAGTCACGTGCGGCCTATTGTAGTACGAAAAAATAAAAGGTACCAGGTACCTTTATCTGCACAGCCCACGCAGGAAGGCGTGTCCCCGAGCGCCGGGGTCACCGCCAGAGTACCCTCTGTCAGCCGGTTTCCCGCGGGGGCGGAGCAAGGTCGCCCGAAGGGCTTGTCGAGGCGTTACGAGGGCATGGATGCCCGAGCAGCCGAAGACTAGAGCGCCTTCGGTGTCACGAC
>CAZPNG010000136.1:0-2725 GCA_964587845.1 uncultured bacterium
ACGACCGCTACATTTATCAAAACCCGTTGATTCGATCCTTCACCCCCCGTAACGTCTCGGCGTGGTTCACCCGGCCTGCGGTAAGCATGTACGTGCCGGTGACCCTCGCAACCTATGCTGTGGACCATCAGCTCTATGGGCTTAAGCCCTCGGGCTATCACCGCACGAGTCTCCTCATTCATACGGCCAATACCCTTCTGGTGTTTTTCCTGTTGAGCGCGCTCTTCGGCGACACGCTGCCGGCGGCGCTCGGAAGCTTGCTCTTTGGGGTGCACCCGGCACAGGTGGAGCCGGTGGCCTGGCTTTCCGAGCGCAAAACGCTCGTGTTTGCGTTTTTCTTTCTGGCCGGCTTTCTCACGCTGTTGCGAGCGCGATCCCGGGCCGGAGCGGATCGGCGGGCGTGGGGGGTTGCAGGCCTTTGTTTTCTCGCTTCCCTTTTATCCAAGCCGACCGCCGTGATGATTCCGGCCGTGCTGGTGGCCTACGACCACTTCCGTGAGGGCGCGGCCGGCCGGCGCCGCTGGGTGGGGTACGCTCTCCTCGGCGCGCCGGTCATCGTCTTGGGCGCGTTGACGCTTGCTTTGTACGCGGAGGGCATACGGGCCGTGGTGGGTCTGGGATGGCGGGAGTGGTTGAGTTCGCGGGCAGTAGCGTACCTGACCTATCTGAAGCATGCTTTCCTGCCTCTGGATCTGCGGGCTCTTTACCCTGGGCTAGCTCTTCTCCAGAAGCCGCCTCTCGCGCTCTCCGCCGGCGCAGTGGCCATGGCCGCCCTGGCTCTCGGGGCGGGCGCCGTGCGCCGCTCGCGCGCGGCGTTCTGGGCGCTGTGGTTTGTCCTGTGGCTCGTTCCGGTGGCGGGCGTCTTAAATGTGCCGATCGGGGACCGCCATCTCTACCTTCCGCTCGTCGGGTGCATTGGCTTTGTCATGTCCGCGTTGGCGCGCTGGAGACGTCTTCGGATCACCGTGCTGGCTCTCTTGATCGCCGGGGCCGTTCCCCTGAGCGCTCGCGGCATGGACATTTGGCGAAACGGCGAAACCCTTTGGTCAAGCGTGCTGACCCAGAACCCCGGGGATTACAAGGCGAAGCTCCAGTTGGCTAACGCCTACGAGGACCGCGGGCAGCTCGACAAGGCCCTCCCGCTCTACGAAGACGCCGTGTCGTTTTACGGCGGGGAATCTGACGCCTACTTGAGTCTCGCGAATATCTACATTCAGCAGAAACGTCTGGACCATGCGGAAAATTTAATTGCTGATTTCGAACAGAATCATCCAGGCCATCCCGAGCGATTTTCCCTGAGGGCGGCCCTGGCCAAGGCGCGCGGGGAGGACAAGCAAGCCATCGATCTGTTGAAGCAAGCCCTCGCGGCCGGCTCGGCGAGTCCTGCGGATCATTTGAATCTCGGACGGCTCTTGCTTGCAGGCGGAGATCTCGAGGCCTCGCTTGATCACTTTCGGCGCGCCGTTGATCTGGATCCATTCTACACGGACGCCCTGTTTGACCTGGGCCTTGCGCTGATGCGCCTGGAGCGTTGGAGGGAAGCCCTTGAGGCTTTTGAGCCCCTGAGCGACGCCGGGCGAGCGTACTCGGGGCTTCGCTTTCAAAAGGGCTTCGCTCTGCTCAATACCGGCGACACGCGGGGGGCCAAGCGGGAATACCTTCAGAGCATTGTCGAGGACCCCGGGTTGTCGGAAGCTTTCTATCATTTGGGACTGCTGGCCATACAGGAAGGGGAGGCCGGGCGAGCAAAGGGATTCCTTGAAAAGGCCGTGCGCCTGCAGCCGGACTCCGAGATGTACCGGGAAGCCCTGAGGCAAGCCAGCCATGCTGCCTGAGACAGGTGTCCCCGCCAAGGCCCTTGTGCTGGGAGCGGGCCCCTCCGGCCTAGCGTGCGCCTACGAGCTGGCGCGCCGCGGGACGGAGGTGGGCGTGGTGGATGCGAACCCGCAGGTGGGCGGACTGTGCAGGACACTTTGCTTCGACGGCTTTCTCTTCGACATCGGCGGCCACCGGTTCTTGTCCAAGAGCGCCGAGGTGAACGCGCTGTGGCGCGAGATGCTTGGGCGGGATCTCCTGCGCCTGCGGCGCCGCTCCAGCATTTGTTACCAAGGCAAGCGGTTTCACTATCCCCTGAAATTCTTCAACGTCCTTCGGGAGCTTGGGCTTCTGGAATCGGCGCGGTGCATGGCCAGCTATGTGCGCTCAAGCGCCTCCAAGCCGCCGGAGGAAGACCACTTCGAAGCCTGGATGGTTCGACGGTTCGGCCGGCGCTTGTTTGAGATTTTCTTCAAGACCTACACGGAGAAGGTGTGGGGGATTCCCTGTTCGCAGCTGTCGAGCGATTGGGCCATGCAGCGGGTTGAGGCGTTGTCTTTAGCCAAAGCCATCCGCCGATCTCTTGTCCCCGCCTCCCGGAACGGGACTAAGACCTTGAGCGAGCAGTTCTTTTACCCGCGCTTGGGGCCCGGCATGTTCTGCGAACGGCTCCGGGGAGCTTGCGAGAAGCACGGTGCGACGTTTCGGCTGGAAAGCCGGGTCCAGGAAATCCTGTGGATGGGTGAGGAGGTCACGGGGCTCCTCCTGCAGGGAAAGGCGGGCGAGCGGGAGGTGATCGGAGGGGACGCCTTTTTCTCGAGCATTCCCCTGACGCACCTGATTGAGCGCCTTCAGCCGGGCGTGCCCGAGGAGGTCCTGAGCTCGGCCCGGTCCCTTCGCTTTCGCAGCT
>CAZPNG010000137.1:0-4845 GCA_964587845.1 uncultured bacterium
GTTCGTAATCGCGGATCTGTTGTCTCGTGTAGCGATTGTCTAGTTCTCCCCGCCGTTCGCGCGAAAGCCCGGTCAGGATCCTGGCCAAGGCCACAGCCGTCAGCTTCGAGGCGCTGCGGTAGGAGTACAGGAGGCGCCCGAACCGCTCGGCGGGAGTACCGCCCCGGGCCTGCCAGTACCAGTCAATTAAGGGCTCGAAGTCGTCGGACTTCAGTTCGCTGAAGCTATTGCGTTGCTTGAGCCCCAGCTCATAGGCCAGATCATAGATGGCGTGGTCGAGCGGCCCGCCCAGCGCGAGGCCCCGTTTCCAGCGCCGCAGTTGGCTCACCCTAAAAACTCGGGTTTGCCGCCGGTTGAGAAGTGAGATGAGGTCCTCATCTGCAATCGGCCGCTTTTCGAAGAAATGCAGAAGTTCACTTTGATGGTGGGCGAGGAGGGCCCCGAAATGGCGCGCCGGGTCAATCTGGAGATGGTTGGCGCGGGCGGCCGCCAGCCGGCGTGGGGCGCGGCGAGCGAACTCCGGGTCCTTGCGGGGTCCGCCGTGGCCGGCGGCTTCCCCAAGAGCCAGCGCGAGCAGGTGGTGGAACTGGGCTGCTTGGACGGGCGTGAGTTTGAGTTCAACCTTGTAACCTTCCTGAACCTTGCGGTCCCAGAGCTTAGTGCCGATCTGACGGCCGTCCTCCAGGACTTTGATCGTGGCCTGATCAAATGCAAAGCGGGGTTTACCGAGGCGCCGCACGTCCTCAGCGAGCTCCCGCATGGATAGCGAATCTCCGGACTGCGGATCGATCCGGCCCAGGCGCGCCGAGTGAATGAAGTTGCCGAACCGCTGGAGGTGCGTGAGGTAGGGCTCCCGCTTGCGGCCGATGGCCAGGGCGTGGAGGCTTAGAAAGTCTTCCCGTTTCTGAACGGTGAATCCGAGAATCTCTGCCAGGCGCCCGATGTCGTGCTCCAAGTTGCCTCGCAGACTGTCTCCGTTCGTCCAGTTCTCGAGAGTTCCCGCGTTGTACCGGTGGTCGAGCTTTTTAGAGAGATCGAGCGCGAGCTGGTTCAAATTGGGCTTGATGCCGCGCTGCAGGATGTAGGCGTCGAAGGCTCCCTGAAGCATCCGGCTGAATCGGACGCCCGGCTTTGCCCCGCGGGCTCGCCAGTACGCCTCGATGAAGTCCGTGCGATCGTCGAGGGATTCGACGTCAGCGAGGCGGCGATGAAGACGGAGTTCCAAGACATCGGCCAGATCGTTGATGGCCCAGTCGCACTTGACCACCGGAGTGCCGGGGGCGAGGGCCTTGCCATCCAGAAGATCCAGGATGTCCTGCTGGGTGAAGGGGACTTGCGAGCGATCGGACAGAAGTTTGGCAAGTTCCCAGGTGTGAATCGAGTGGTCTTTGGTCACATGCACGAGCGCAGCCATGTGCTGCGCCAGGAGTTTGCCGAAGGTCTTTGCCTCATCCGTCGGCTTGGTGATGGCGGGCGCCCGGCGGATGGGTGTAGAAAGAAACGTTTTCCACTCCAGGATTCTTCGGCTGCCCACACCTTGGGCGGGGACAGGGTGTCTTTGGCCGAGCACAGGCGTGAAGACGAAATAGTCTCTAAGGTGTTTCTTGAGGTGGCGGCGCACGCGATTGGAGTGGGACATAGGCATGTCCAAATACGCCCGGGTCATCCGGGGCGAGGGGCCCTCCCGATTCAGCTCGAAATGCGCGAGCCCGATCGGCAGAAGTCTTTTGGCATGAAGTCCGGGACGCAGGGCTTGGAAAGCGGCCTGGACGTAATGGGCTGCGGTGCCCGGGGCGGCTTCCGCCAGCACGGCGGCAAATCTCCCATCCCGTGCATCTCCGAGGACCTGCGCGCGAGGTCTGGTGGTGAGGGCCCTCTTGATCTCACTCATCGATCGCTCAAACTCTCGGCGCTCGAGGAGCTGCTCGCGCGATGCGCCTCCCGACTTCCATCTTTCGAGCCGGCTCAGCACCGTCGCCTCGCCAGCGCCACGCGTCCATTCAGGCGCCTTCAGTCCGAGGTTCTCGAAGCGCTGATCGATGAAGGGCAAGAGTTGCGTGCTGTGCCCCGGCTTCTTGCCCAGCCAGCGGTCGGCTTCCCCTTGAAGAGGCCAGTTGCCGAAGTGGTGGTCGAACGCGAGGTAGAACAGGAACAAGCGCTCCAAGCCCCTGGATTTCAAACGTCTGAAAACGATTTGAAGATCAAGGCGCGTCGTGCCCCGACGGAACGCCTTCTCCAAGTACTCATCCACGGAGGGGATGGAGCGTTTCAGGGCGCTCCCGTTTCGCACGTGGACCTTGGCGCCGAGGTGGCGCTCGAGTTCGCGGACGCCTGCTTGCAAGCTCCGCTCCAACGTTCTCGGGAATGTGAAATGCTTCGCCTGGGTGTGCCATGCGGGCACCGGAAGAGCGGCTGCTTGGAGCGCCTGTTCCAGCTGCACGCGGATCTTGGCGGGCTGCGAGGTGCTCAGACCCTCCCAGTGTCCGATCTCGGATCGCCCGGGCCACCGGCCCACCGTTCGGTAAAAGGCGAGAATGAAGAGAAAAACACTTCTCAACCGGGAGTACTTGTCGAGGTTCCGGTAGAAGGCGCGAAGATCTTCGAGGTCGATTCCCGGAAAAACCTCTGCGAGCAGTTCGTCCATCGTTGGCGTGGGGCGCAAGAACGCTTCTATCATTTTCGCCGCAGCCAAGGTCCGCTTCTTGTGCAGCGGCAGGCGCCGAACCTGGAACATTGACAGGGGCCCCCACTTGGCAGGCATGGGCAGGCCCGCTCTTTTCATCTCGCGCGCGATGAGGGGGCGGCGCTCCCTCACCGATTTGTGATGGGCGCCCACCAGGTTTGCGATTTCTTTGGAGCTGGGCCAGCGGTGGTCGACGGCGTATGCGCCGAGAATGACCGCGAGGATTTTCCGGTCGTTGAAATCCGGGTCAAGGTTGCGGTACACGCCTTGGAGAACGGCGGGCTCGGCGCCCGGAAAAAGCTCTGCCAGGAGAGCAGGTACGTCGACGCTCGCAGGCGCCCGGCGCCGTCCGGGGGAGATTGCGCTGGGCACAGGGACGGCGTCGGCAATGCCCAGCCGCTTGAGGAGCGCTTCGAATCTCAGGTCATCTTTGAAAATGAAAGCTGTCGGGTCGATTTCCTCATCGCCGTAACTGAGGAGCTCAATGCCCCTGCGTTCCAGATTCAGCAGTGCGTGGCGGACGCGCAGGTCATCCGAGGTTGGGTCGGACTTGCGCAGGAGCTCATCGTAATAGCGCCGCGTGGATGGGGAGACGATCACGTAGGACAAATCTGCCGCCTCGAGGGGCTCAGTCATGAGAGGGTACTTGTATGAATGGATCTTGCGCGTCGCCGCCTGGCCAGCCGCGAGTTCCCGATTGAATACGCGCCCCTTGAAAACGAGAATCGCCCGGTCCACTTTCCCTTGAGGGTTGAAAATGCTCCAGTTGAGTTTGAACCTGTCCCAGGCGTCCCGGTGATCCTCGGAGACTTGAATCAAGGGACGTAACATGCGCAGGACGTGTCCGTCCGGCGAGTTGCCATCGAACCTGCCCGTGACAAAACTGTCATCGAGATCGGTCGCGATGGCGTGGAACAGGTAGCCCTCCTCGGAAAACTGCATGGGCAGGAACGTCGCCCCGTGCTTGACGAGACCCGGGATTTCCGGGTGCCAGACAGGCCAGGAGAGTTCCGGCTCGTGGGCCGGACTTGTTCCGGTGGAGGCGGCCGGCGCGCGGCGGCGCCCGGGAGCGTCGAGTGGGGAGGTGAGAAACTCATGCCACGCTTGCATGCGTGGGGCGAGTGAGGAGCTCGGAGGGAACCCCTGCCTCCTGACTTCTCCGTATTCGGCTTGCCATCGGGCTCGCATGAAAAATGTGGCGAGATGGGACTGCAGTTTTGCCCGCTTGAATGAGACGCGCATCGCAGGGTGTCCCAGGTGGCGCGCGATTTGGGCGGTCGCCGGCCATGCGTGGTGGGTCTGGCGATAAGCCAGGATGTAGAGCAGGATTTTTCGAGGCGTGGTCATCCGGCCCGGGGGCTGAAGCATCCGGTAGGCCATCTTCATGGCTCGTCCGGATGCGCCTTCGAAACTTTCGAAGATCACCCGCTCGAAGTCGCTCGCCCCGTGCTCACCCTCAAGCGGCTGCGGGCCGGCCCGCTTCAGGGCCGCACGAATCAAGCGCATGTCTCCGAGGAGCCGTCTCATAGCCCGCCGCTTCGCGCCTGCAGGCGCCGCCGCACGGGCCATCCAGACCTCGGTTCCGTGCCGCTTGGCGAGGGGGCGGGTGAGACGCCACTTGGGGTCGGAAAGGCCGAGGCGGCTGATGAGTTTCTCGATGAACTTCAAGGTGCTGGACACATTGCTTGGCTCTCGGGAAAGTATTCGGGCGGCCTCATGCAAACCGGGCACGCGGCCCAGCCGGTAGGCATGCGCCAGGTAAAGCACCAACAGTTCCTGCGCCGCCGGAAATGGGCCCAGCAACCGAAAGACCACGCGCACGTCTCGCGCGCCGGCTCCGGGGATCGCAGCGCCGAGAAATTCTTCAAGCGGCGGCACCGCGTCGATGCCGCGGGCCGCGAACGGGGTTCGAAGTTCCGGCTCTCCGAAGAATGACACGAGATCTTCGAAGAAGGTTTTCTCCCGGGCCGCTTCAGCCGCCGTCAGGCGCGCGGTGTCCAACAGCCGGCTCCATGGCGCTTCGCCGAGCTGGAGGCGCTTCCTGAGTTTTCCCAAGATGCTTTGAACGCCTCCCTTGCTCAGACGAAATTTTTGTGCCGTGAGCTCTCGTCTCGGCCAATAGCCGGCGGCTGCGTACCGGGCCAGCATGTAGAGAAAGATGG